>NZ_DAMBHK010000011.1:41953-44062 GCF_032060305.1 Kaistella sp.
TTCTCCGTCCAGAATCATTTCGTGCTCCTGAAATTTCAGTGAATTGCTGATTTTTTTGAATTTTTCTGCGTAGGAAAGTCCGTTCCGTGAATAGAGTTGAATATCTTTTCTGAGATCTGCTATAGCCCTGTAGCCGTCCCACTTTATTTCAAAAGCCCAGTCTGGCGAGCTGAAAGGTTTTGCCGAAGTTCGGGCAAGCATGGGAGTAATGAATTTGGTAAGTTTTCTTTCCCCTGAAAGAGCAGGAGCATGGTTTTTATAAGATTTCATCTCAGGAGCAGATGACTTGCTTACTTTACTTCTTTTTTTTTTCAACTGAAGATATGCACTTACTTTTGAATCCGGATCAGTATTTTCTTCGGCATCATAATGATCAACAGAAAACTGGTCTCTGTGTTTAATCAGCAGCCAAGGATCGCCACTTTCGGCGTTTTTTATTTTTACAAGCGCAAACTCGCCTTTCAATTTTTTACCGTGAAGGATGAATTTCAAAGAACCTGAGTGCAGTTCTTGCTGCATGATGAGATTATCGGTCTTTCCTTTCACTTTTTCCAACGGTTCGTACGTGCCTTCATCCCAGATTTCGACTTCGCCGGCGCCGTAATTTCCATCCGGAATAGAGCCCTCATACGTTCTGTAAGCAAAAGGATGGTCTTCAACCATCATCGCAAGGCGCTTGTCTTCTGGATTGAGTGACGGACCTTTGGGAATGGCCCAACTTTTCAGAACTCCATCCATTTCCAGACGGAAGTCATAATGCAGCCTGCTCGCCGCGTGCCGCTGAATTACAAATTTCAGTTTGCCTTTTCCAACCGCGGCTTTGCCTTCGGGTTCGGCAGTCTGCGTAAAATCTCTTTTTTTATTGTATTCCTCAAGTGGCATGATAGAGATGAATTAAGTTTAAACTTAACCGGCTTTTACTTTTCCGGCTTCCAGACTGGCTTTCAGCTGAGCCATAAGATCGGTGGCTTTCGCGCTGACTTCTTCTTTGGTTTCTACCTTTTTCACTTTACCTTTTGCCTTTGCTTTAATGATTTTCATCAAATCATCATTGTAGGTATTTTTATATTTTTCAGGATCGAATTTTGTCGCACGCTGTTTTATGAGGGATTCTGCCATTTCCAGTTCTTCGGCTTGGGGATTTTTGGCACTTGGGATTTTCAGATCTTCAAAATTCCTCAGTTCTTCCGGATAACGCATTCTATTAACCATCAAAATTTTGTCTTGGTAAGGACGTACAAGACATAATATTTCTTTCTCTCTGAGGATAAAAGTCCCGATTCCGGCCATTTTAGTTTTTAAAAGTGCCTTCAGCAATAATTTGTATGCCTCTTCACCATTTTTTTGTGGTTCCAGAAAATAGGAAGTTTCGAAATAAGCACTGTCGATTTCGTTGATGTCGACAAACTGTTTGATGTTCAGGATTTTTGATTTCTCAGGATTTACTTCATCGAAATCTTCTTGAGTGAGAACTATGTAACGGTCTTCAAGTTTATAACCTTTAACAATATTTTCCCATTTCACTTCTTTGCCGGTATTGGCATTTACTCTTTTGAAATTGATGTTTGAAAGGTCGTCTTTATCCAGCATATCCAAATCCAGATTGCTTTCTTCGGTTGCTGAATATAATTTAATCGGGATATTTACAAGGCCAAAACCGATGGCGCCGTTCCATATTGCTCTCATAATTTGATTTTTGTGATGGTTTTAGTCAGATATCAAAAACTGTGCACCTTTCAAGATCGAAGTATGCCATGAAGCAGAAATACTTTGCCCGGTTTTTGTATTGAATTTTAAAAATTTAATTCATGAAAATCGCAACTTATAATGTAAATGGCGTGAACGGACGGCTTCCCGTACTTTTGAAATGGCTGAAGGAAGAAAAACCCGATGTGGTTTGTCTGCAGGAGCTTAAGGCGCCACAGGACAAATTTCCTGAAGCAGAAATCCTCGAAGCCGGTTACACGTCAGTCTGGTTAGGGCAGAAAAGCTGGAATGGAGTAGCAGTGCTTTCGAAAAATACTGAACCTGTAGTGTCACGAAAAAAACTGCCCGGTGACGATAGCGACGAAGCGAGCCGGTATTTGGAGGTGAAAATCGATGATTTGA
>NZ_DAMBHK010000012.1:0-4424 GCF_032060305.1 Kaistella sp.
ATTCCGCAACTGCCGAACATTTCCGGGGAAAGGATATTTTTCAAGGTAATTCACTGCATCTTCGGTCAGCAAAAGTTCGGGCATGCGGTATTTTTCAGCAAAATCGATTGCAAATTTCCTGTATAGTAAATGAATATCACCTTTTCTTTCTCTCAACGGCGGCATGTCGATTTGCACCGTATTTAGGCGGTAATACAAATCTTCGCGGAATCTGCCGTCATTTATGGCATTCAGCATGTTTACATTCGTGGCAGCCACAATTCTTACATCGGTTTTCTGGATTTGTGAAGAACCGACTTTCATAAATTCGCCGCTTTCCAGCACACGAAGTAAACGAACCTGGGTTTGGAGCGGTAATTCACCCACCTCATCAAGGAAAATTGTTCCGCCATCAGCAACCTCAAAATATCCTTTTCTGGTAGAAGTTGCTCCGGTAAACGCACCTTTTTCGTGTCCGAAAAGTTCAGAATCAATGGTTCCTTCAGGGATTGCGCCACAGTTGACCACAATATAAGGCTGGTGCTTCCGTCTGGATTCGCTATGGATAATTTTCGGAATAAATTCTTTCCCCACACCGGATTCCCCCATCACCAATACCGAAATGTCGGTTGGCGCGACCTGTATTGCTTTTTCCAGAGCCCGGTTAAGAGCCGGATAGTTTCCGATGATTCCGAAACGGGTTTTTATGGATTGTAAATCTGTCATTTTTTTAATTTCAAAGTTTTCAAAACGGTTAAAGAGATTTACGTCAATAATCTTATACCGTAATCTCAGCTGCGGTTGTCCCCAAAAGCGTTCCCTGGGTGTTTCCGTGAACAAAAACAGACACAATGTCGCCTAACTTCTGGCCTTCGATTTTATCGAAAACACAAACAGCGTTCTGCGAGTTTCGGCCTTTCCACTGGTTCTCGTTTTTTCTGGAAGTGCCCTCAATAAGCACTTCATGAACTCTGCCTACATAACCCTGCATTCTTTTTCTAGAAAGTTCCCCCTGAAGCGCGATCACTTCTGCTAATCGTCTTTGTTTTACATCAGCAGGTACATCGTCTTCCATTTTTTTATGGGCTGGCGTTCCCGGTCTTTCGGAATAAGCGAACATGTAGCCGTAATCGTACTCCACTTCTCGCATAAGGGAAAGGGTAAGTTGATGATCTTCTTCAGTTTCGCCGCAGAAACCAATAATCATATCCTGAGAAAAAGAGATATCGGGAACGATTTCTTTTCCTTTCTTAATTAAATCCAAATATTCCTGGCGGGTGTGTTGGCGGTTCATTTTCTCTAAAATCCTGTCGCTTCCGCTTTGTACCGGAAGGTGAACATATTTGCAGATATTATGGTGTTTCGCAATCACTCTGAAAACCTCTTCCGTCATTTCATGCGGATTGGACGTAGAGAATCGGATTCTCATTTCAGGAACAGCAACGGCAACCATATCAAGAAGCTGTGCGAAATTTACTGCAGTAAGTTTCTGCATTTCCGATGCGTTTTTGAAATCTTTTTTCGGTCCGCCTCCGTACCAAAGATAGGAATCCACATTCTGGCCGAGAAGCGTAATTTCTTTATATCCGTTATTCCACAACTCTTTACATTCGTTGATGATCGAATGAGGATCGCGGCTTCTTTCGCGCCCGCGGGTAAACGGAACGACGCAGAACGTACACATATTATCGCAACCTCGCGTAATGGTTACAAAAGCGGTAACACCGTTCCCGCCTAAACGGACTGGGTTGATGTCGGCATATGTTTCTTCTTTCGAGAGGATTACGTTGATGGCATCGCGGCCGCCATCGGTCTCCTTTAAAAGATTTGGCAGATCTCTGTAAGCATCAGGTCCTACAACTAAATCAACCAGTTGCTCTTCTTCCAGGAACTTTGTTTTCAGTCTTTCGGCCATGCAGCCCAATACGCCAACTGTGAGATTGGGTTTTGCTTTCTTTAAATTTTTGAACTGAGACAGACGCATTCTCACTGTTTGCTCAGCTTTTTCACGGATAGAGCATGTGTTTAATAAAATTAAATCTGCTTCATCCTGATTTAGTGTCGTGTTGTATCCCTGTTCGCTGAGAATGGAGGCAACGATCTCAGAATCAGAGAAATTCATCTGGCATCCGTAACTTTCCAGAAAAAGTTTTTTGGAGTTCTGTGGCTTCTCTGCAATTGCAAATGCTTCACCCTGTTTGGTTTCGTCTATATATTTTTCCTGCACAATTAATGATTTGAAATACGAATTTAAGATTTGAGGTTTCAGACTTAAATTCAAATTTGTTAACGGTGCAAAGATAAGAATTTTAGTGACAGAATGGCAGAAAAATTTAATCCATTGTAAAGGCTAAAGGTAATTTGAAATGGTATCTCACCGGAATCCCGTGGATGTTTCCCGGAGTCCATTTGTTACGGATTTGAGAGATGCTTTTTACCACCATATCGTCGAACGCCTTTAATCCAGAAGATTCGGCGAGTTTCACATTGCTTATTTTACCGTCGGTTTCTACGACAAACGTTACGGTAAGCCTGAATGTTCCGGTGAAAGTGAACCGGGAAAGATCGATGCTTTGAAATACTTTTTTGCGAAAATTGTTGATACCGCCTTCGTAAGTGGCCATTTCCATATCATTTACAGGATCGTAACCTTCTTTTAAATCCTGAAAAAGTTCATGAGGAATAATCCAGAAACTGGTGAGAGCCGCGACTTTGTTTCCGTCTACCACAGCGGGATTCCAGCCGGTTAAGTATTTGGCAACTTCTTTGGTAAGTTCAAAGGCGCATTTGTTTTTCTCTAAACTTTCAGCGTCTTCACTTTTAACATACTTTATTTTTTTGTCGGGATACACTACGATCCGGAAACTGAAAGCTTCATTTTTGTTTTCGCAAGGCTGCATCTTCTTATCAATTAAAACCTGATGGAAATCTTTGTAAAACTGAACATTTCCGCCAACATAATCGGTTTGTCCGGTAGGATATTTATCGTATATGTCCTGTGAAAAAGCAGTTGAATAGAGAAAAAGCGAAAGAAAGAGTAAAAATTTAGGGTTCATAGAAAAATATTAGGGCAATGTTAAATCAAGAGTCGGACGGAATCTTTTTGGCCAAGTTCTTAAATTGTCTTAGTGGTAAATGACAATGGCATTCTGAATAAAAATTTTATTGGAACTCCGTGTAAAGTTGCTGGTTTCCACTTGTTTTTTATCTTTTTAATAGTACGCAGAATCATTTCATCGTATTCTTTGAGACCAGATGAATTTTCTAATTTTAATTCCTCCATTTCTCCTTGCTCATTCAGTACAAATAAAACAATGACGGTAACTTTGCCCTTGCCCTTTACGTAAAAATCCTGCGGATCTGCTCTCTTCATCACTTCTTTTCTGAATGCATCAATTCCACCTTCATAAGTGGGATTTACTATGATGTCATCCGCATTATAATCGTTTTTAAAATTATCAAAAAAAGCATCCGGATAAATATAATAGTGCGCTACAGCTGCTTTGTTATTACCATTAATTTTTGCCGAAACCCAGCCAGGCATATTTTTTACAACTTCTTTTGTAAGCTCCCGGGCACATTTGTTTTCAGGTTTATGTAATTTTTCGGGATCATAAAGCACCGCTGTGTCATTTTCCAGCACTACAACGTCTGCGGACAGAAATTCATTTTTGTTTTCGCAGGGTTTAAGTTTTTTTTCAAGCAACACTTTCTGAAAATCTTTATAAAAATTTGTTCTGCCTCCGAGGTAGCTGTGCTGATCTTTGGGAAAATATATCAGTTGAGTTTGGCCGCTTAAAAAACTGCTGATAAAGAGAAGAAAATAGAATAACTTCATTCAATAATATTTTCATAAATATAAAAAAAAACTTTGCACCGAATGCAAAGTTTAATTTTTTTAGAGATCGAAACTTTCTGTCCTGAAGTTTATTTTTTGTCTCAGCTTAGAATCAACCGGCGAACCGTTGCAGGTTGCGGGCGTAAATTTCGGATTCATCTTCCTCAGTGCGAGTTCAATATCGCGGTAAAGCAGGTTGCTGTTAGGCACTTCAGGTTTTAATTCCAAACGCTGCAGATTCCCATTTTTACTGATGTTAATGATCAGCTCGAAAGTGCCGTTTACGGAGTAAAATCCTGTATCCAAATAGCCACGCATATTTTTTAAAAGCGTCTGCTTAAAGGCATTTTCGCCACCGGGGAACTGGGCGTAAACCGCATTTTCACATTTAAGACGATAAAATTCAAGAGGATTATTCAGGTCATAAGAAATCGCAAGTTTTCCGGCTTCTGTAGTGTTTTCGGAGATGTCATTGTCTTCTACAAGGTATTGCGCCTGCAACAATGTGGCTGAAAAGAGTAAAAGTATTAAGAAATTTTTCATTGTTTTAAAATTTTATTAAAGTTACCTCTTTTTAAGCAAACACCCGATTTTACAAGTGTTTTTT
>NZ_DAMBHK010000012.1:4524-43512 GCF_032060305.1 Kaistella sp.
ATTTTATTAAAGTTACCTCTTTTTAAGCAAACACCCGATTTTACAAGTGTTTTTTATAGTACCTCGATCTGGTTTTTCAGTAAATCTTCAAATTCATCGCGCTTTCTGATGAGATGTGCTTTTCCGTCCATAAATAACACTTCGGCTGGTTTAAGCCGTGAGTTAAAGTTGGAACTCATTTCAAAACCATAAGCTCCGGCATTTCTAAAAACCAGAATATCACCTTCGCGAACCTCATTCAGTTTTCTGTCCCATGCGAAAGTGTCGGTTTCGCAGATGTTCCCTACTACCGTATAAATTCTTTCAGCTCCTTTTGGGTTCGAAAGGTTTTCAATAATGTGATACGAATCGTAAAACATCGGACGGATCAGGTGGTTGAAACCGGAGTTAATTCCTGCGAAAACCGTAGCAGTAGTCTGTTTGATGACATTCGTTTTTACGATAAGATGCCCGCTTTTACTCACGAGATATTTCCCAGGTTCAAACCAAAGTTCGAATTTCTTTCCGGAGTTTTTTGAGAATTCAGCAACGGCTTTCTCTACTTTTTTGCCCAATTCTTTCACGTCGGTTTCCATATCGCCTTCCTGGTAAGGAACTTTGAAGCCACTTCCCATGTCTAAATATTTCAGATTCGGGAAATGTTCTGCCAGTTCGAACATGATTTCCAGACCCTGAAGAAAAACATCAGGATCTTTTATTTCGCTTCCGGTATGCATGTGAAGTCCTTCTACATTGATATTGGTGGTTTTCATCACCCTTTCAATATGTCGGAGTTGATGAATGGAAATACCAAATTTAGAATCGATATGGCCTGTAGAAATCTTATAATTTCCACCGGCAAAAATGTGTGGATTAATTCTTACGAAAATGGGGTAGGCATCGCCATATTTGTTTCCGAACTGCTCCAAAATCGAAATATTATCGATGTTGATATGTACTTTCAGCGTCATTGCTTCCTCAATCTCTGCAAGATCAACGCAGTTCGGCGTAAAAAGAATTTTCTTTGGTTCGAAACCAGCTTTTAAACCCAGTTTTACCTCGTTAATGGAAACACAATCCAGGCTTCCGCCAAGATTTTTCACATATTTTAAAATATTGATGTTCGAAAGTGCTTTACAAGCGTAGAAAAACCGTGTGCTCTTGTGAAATGAAGACGTGAGTTTTTCGTATTGAATTTTAATGGATTCTGCATCATAGACATAAGTAGGTGTGCCATATTCAGCGGCTATTTTCAATAAATCCTGGTTGGTCATAGTTAATTGTTAATTGTTACAGTCGAAATCTGAGGCTAATTTCTGGTTTGGAAACAGAGCCTAAACATCAGATTAGAATCTTAAGAAGTTGCAAATGTAGAAATTTTGCAGAAAAAAATTATTTAGGAAGAGGCTGAATTTCAAAATCTTCTCGCAAAAGGGCTAATTTTAAATCATTTTGCAGATCTGCGGTGGTCGTATTAAGGTCGATTTTCAGTGCTGTAATTTTTTTCCAGGAATTGATTTGCGTGTGAAGTTCGTAAAAACCATACGCTGTAAGTTTGCCTTTTTCAAAAATAACAAACGATTTTTCGCCCAGAGTTCTGCCTCCGGAAAGCCACATTTCGTTGCGGTTTTTCAGACTTAATGTTTTAGCCAATTCTTGTGGGTCGGCATATTTTTCCTGAGTGTTGATGAAGCTTATCGCTTTTAAACCCTGGGTAAAAGAACTGAATTTCAGGATTGGTTTTTCGGTTTTCTCACTGGCGACTTTTTCAACAAAATATTTTCCGTTTTTATGATAAAGTCCGAACGGAAGATTTTCGCGTTTTCGCAATCCTTTGGTTTTCATCATCAGTTTTGCAAGAATATCGTTTCCTGTGAGTTCGTACTGAATATGCTCTACCTCATCCTGCAGTTGTTTCCAGCGTTTGGACTTAGAATTGAACATCATTTTCGCGAATTTGCTCAGATCATCTACAAAGTCGAAGAAGATAATTTTTCCTTCGGCATTCTGCAGGTAAATTATCCCTCTTTCAAACGGTAAATCCTGGGTTAAATCCCTGATTTTGTTGAGATAAGACTTTGAATTTAATTCTTCATGGTGTTGCTGAATAATTTCGGAATCTTTATCCTTAATCATCAAAAGCTTAAAAAGATCCAGGGTCGCACGCGCATCGCCGGAAGCGCGATGGGCATCTACCAAAGGAATTCCCAAGGATTTTACGAGTTTTCCTAAAGAATAACTTTCTGCTTCGGGAATGAGTTTCTTAGCCAGCGGAATGGTGTCTAACGTATTGATTTTGAAATCATAACCTAATCTTTTAAATTCCTGTCGAAGCATTCGGTAATCAAACTCAATATTATGTCCGACTAAAGTGGTATTGGCAGTAATTTCGACAACTCTTTTTGCGATTTCATGAAATTTTGGTGCAGTTTTCACCATTTTGGGTGAAATATTGGTTAATTTCTGAACAAACGGCGTAATATCGCTCTCTGGATTCACCAATGAGATAAATTGGTCTACGATTTCGTGACCATCATATCTGTACACTGCAATTTCAATAATGCTTTCTTTCCTGAAACCTGCTCCGTTACTTTCTATATCAATTACTGAATACATTTTTTCTTTTTCTGGCATCAGTTTTTGGATTCCCAAAAAACAAGTGCAATTTTACCTCTTTCTTCCGCCCAAACCAAACATTCCCAGTACAAATTTTGCGCCTTCGCGCGCAAGGGTAGTCGTGAAGGTTCGTCCGGCGCGTGATTTCATCACTGATTCGAACATTCCGGGCTCTTCTTTTACAGGCTTTGTTTTTTGAGTTGGTGCTGCATTCTGAACGGCCTGTTCCATTCTGCTGGTGAGCATTTCGTAAGCAGAATCCTTATCGACATTTTCTTCGTATTTTGCTACAAGTGCCGAGAGGCTGGTTAAATCTGTTACTTCGGATTCATCCAGAATATCCATTCTTGATTCTGGAGAAATGAGATACGTATGAACCAATGGCGTAGGAATTCCTTTTTCATCGAGCGCCGTAATAAAAGCTTCCCCAATCCCGAGATTCTGAATCAGTTCATCGGCCTTGTAATATTCGGTAATCGGGTAATTATCAACCGCTTTTGAAATCTCTTTTCTGTCTTTCGCAGTAAATCCGCGCAATGCGTGCTGAATTTTCAGACCAAGTTGGGAAAGTACATTTTCGGGAACATCACCGGGGATTTGAGTGATGAAATAAATCCCGACCCCTTTAGACCTGATCAGTTTTACCATGGTTTCAATCTGGTTGAGCAGTGTTTTTGAAGCTTCTTTGAAAATGAGATGTGCTTCATCAATGAAAAGCACCAGTTTGGGTTTACCGGAATCGCCTTCTTCCGGAAAAGTCATATAAATTTCAGCAAAAAGAGAAAGCATGAAAGTTGAAAACAGCTGAGGTTTGCTCTGGATATTTCCTACTCTCAATATATTTACCACGCCTTTTCCGTCTCTTTGGTGCAGTAAATCCTCCACATCGAAACTTGGCTCTCCGAAAAACTGGGCTGCTCCCTGTTGTTCCAAAGCTACAATTGACCGAAGAATTGCACCCAAAGATGCGGGAGAAATAGATCCGTAATTATTGGCTAAATCTGCTTTCCCCTGCGGATTATCAGTGACATACTGCAGGACTTTTTTCAGATCTTCGAGGTCGATAAGCGGCAAACCTTTGTCATCGCAATATTTGAAAACGATAGAAATAATGCTTTGTTGTGTATCATTCAGTTCCAGAATTTTCGAAAGTAAAATGGGTCCGAACTCCGTTACTGTTGCGCGGAGTTTAACACCTTTTTCACCGGAAATCGACATCAGTTCCACCGGAAAAGCCTGTGGCTGATAGGTAAGTTTTGTTTTTGCATAACGCTCGCTGATGTTCTTATTTTCTTCACCGGGTTCAGCAATTCCCGAAAAGTCACCTTTAATATCTAAAACTAAAGACGGAATTCCTTTGTGGGAAAGCTGTTCTGCAAAAGCCTGCAAAGTTTTTGTTTTTCCTGTTCCGGTAGCGCCGGCGATAAGGCCGTGTCTGTTAATGGTTTTCAGGGGAAGGGTAACGTTTACTTCAGGTATAACTTCACCATCGAGCATCCCTTTTCCCAATATTATGAAATCTCCTTTTGGAGAATATCTTGCCGAAAGCTCTTCAATAAATTTCGCTTTATCTGCCATGTTGAATTAAGTTTTATTTTATAAAGATAAAAAATATTGAAAGACTTCAGAATTTTTCCTATAGATTAGTAGTTAAGGTGCTGATGAAAATCATTTTTAATTCGGATAAAAAAATCTTAAATTTGGATTGCCAAATGAAAAGGTTTTTTCTTACCATATTATCCGCATTAATTTTTCTGGCGAGTTTTCAGAATTCACTGATTTTGGTCGATTATCAGATCAACAGAGATTTCTATGAAATCCATTGCGTGAACAAGGCAAAGCCAGAGTTAAACTGCCATGGCAAATGCGAGATGCAAAAAGAAAGCAGCAAAAACGAATCTTTGTTAAAAGTCGTTAAATACAGTTTCGAATTTAATATTTTACCTTCTCAGCAACCAGAATTAGCATCCTCCAAGAATCCAGATTTCAAAACCAATCAGCAGATCAATACATATAAAGATTTAGGTATGCTGAAAGTTTATCTGAATATTCTTCCGCATCCGCCACAAGTATAAATTTCATTTATCGGGCTGTTCACTTTTGGGCAGCAAATTTTAATTTTTTAAGACTTTGTCCTGAAAAGCATTTCCTCCATCCTAAAATTTATAAAAAATGAAATTTTCACTAAAAATATTCGTGGCATTCGTTGCGCTTTCAATCTTCCTTATTTCCTGCAGAACATCAGATGATCCTGTTACACCGCCATCAGTTAACGAACTTGAAGGGTTGGTTAAGGTTAAAGAATTTTCAAATGACACCCACACCATCGAACTTTATACCGCTACCGGAACGACACAATTAGGTTATAACGACCTGAAATTCAGGATTAAAAACAAATCCAGCAATCAGTACGAAAAAAATGCGTCAGTAAACTGGAGTCCCGTGATGCACATGACTTCAATGAGCCATTCCGGGCCGAAGTCTTCAATTACCAAAGTAACTCCAGATGGCACTTTGTATACCGGCTATCTTGTCTTCCAAATGCCACAAAACGCTACGGAATACTGGGATGTGAAATTCGATTATTCCATTAACGGAACGGCTTATACCGCAACCACTGTAGTTGATGTTCCTGATTCAGCAAAAAGAAGGGTGAATTCGTTTTTAGGCAGTGATAACACGAAATATATTGTTGCCTATATCGAACCCAGAACACCAAAAGTTGCTGTAAATGACATGACTCTTGGAGTCTGGAAAATGCAGGATATGATGACTTTTCCTGTGGTTGACGGTTACACCGTGAAAATCGATCCCCGAATGCCTGGAATGGGTAATCACGGCTCGCCAAATAACGTGAACGCGACCCAAACTTCACCCGGAAAACTGTATAACGGAAAACTTTCGCTTACCATGACCGGTTATTGGAAGATTAATCTGCAACTCGCAAACGCAGCCGGAACAGTGTTGAAAGGTGAAGAAGTTACAGACCAAAATCCTGCATCGTCACTGTTTTTCGAAATCGAGTTCTAAGATCAATAACTGTTTTCGTAGTCTTTAGCAAAATCTGAATGTCCGTTTTTGAAGGATTCGTTTCCTGAAGTTGGTTATCTTAGCCAGCCAGAACGGACATTTCTTTCATTTTTGAATACAAATTATAATGAAAAAGAATTTCGTCCTGATTTCAATACTTATTTCTGTGGCAGCCGCTGCTCAAAACATCAATCCGGATTCTCTGCAGCACCACAGCATTCAGGAAGTTGTAGTTATCGGTACCAACCGAATTTCTGCGAAGGATTCCAAACCCCTGAGTTCCATTGACGAATATCTGCAGAAATCAGCAAAAATAGAAATGATCAAGCGCGGAGCTTACGCCTGGGAACCGCTGCTGAACAATATGCCAACCGAAAGAACGGTAATTACCATTGACGGTATGAGGATTTTCGGGGCATGTACAGATAAAATGGACCCTGTAACTTCTTATGTGGAAATATCGAATCTTTCAGAAGCGGAAATCAGTTCAGGACAGGCCGGAACTGCGCATGGCAACACGATTGGCGGAGCAATTGATCTGAAAAGAAACCGGACAGGATTTGGTGAAAAAAAATGGAGTTTCGGTGTAAATTCAGGCTTTGAAAGCGTTAACCGACAGAAGATTTTCGGCGGTTCAGCGGCCTATAAAGCGCCAAAATTTTTCGCCGATTTTAATGTGATGTCCAGAGATGCTGATAATTATAAGGCTGGTGGTGGTAAAGATGTTCCATATTCACAATTCCGAAAAATTAATTTTTCAGGAAATTCCGGAGTTAAAATAGGCGACAATAAAATGCTCGAAGCCTCCGTGATTTACGATAAAGCTACCGATGTAGGTTATCCGGCTTTGCCTATGGATATTTCACTGGCTGAAGCGCTGATAAGTTCAGTAAAATTCCAGCTCGTTCCCGTTTCAGATTTCTTCACCAACTGGGAAACTAAGGTTTATTTTAACAACATCACGCACAGAATGGATGATACCAAACGTCCCGCAGTTCCCATCCATATGGATATGCCGGGTTGGAGCAAGACTTTTGGTTATTTCACCAACCTTAATGCGGAGTTGCCCGACCATCACTTTACCGTAAACCTTAACGGTTTTTCGAATTTGTCAACGGCTGAAATGACCATGTACCCAGCCAATTCCACCGAAAAACTGATGTTTATGTACACGTGGCCTCAGGTGAGAACATTATTTCAGGGGATTTATCTTGATGATCATTTTAATCTGAACGGAAATTCTTCGCTTCAGATTTCAGGATCGCTGGGTTACCACTCCAATAAAGTGGAAAGTGAATTTGGACTGAACAGTCTACAGATTTTTTACCCAGAAATGGATGGCCAGAAAAACCGCCTGCTGAAAAGCATTTCTGCAAAATATAAGTATTCAGTAAATATGTTTGAATTCGGTTTTGGTGGTGGTTACGGCGACCGCGCTCCTTCGGTATCGGAAGGGTATGGTTTTTACCTTTTCAACAGTTCCGAAAAGTACGATTATGTCGGGAATCCCAACCTTAATAATGAATCGTCGCTGGAAGCCAATGCTTTTGCCGCCTTTAAAAATGAAAAATTTTCAGTAAAACTTTCTTCCAGTTATTTCCATATTTCAGATTATATCGTTGGAAAAGTTATTGGAGGACTTGTACCGATGACGATTGGTGGAAAGGGTGTAAAACAATATGGCTCTCTGGATTATGCCACAATTTTTAATGCAGATCTCAATACGCAGGTTCAGCTTTTTTCTTTTCTAAAATGGAATTCGCAGTTTAGCTATGCCCGCGGAAAGGATTACAGCAAAGAAAATCTTCCGTTTATGAGTCCGTTGAGTTACCGTTCGGCATTACAATTTTACAAAAATAAACTCTCCGCAGAATTTTCAGTTTTCGGCAATTCCAGATACCGTGATTTTGCAGCTGTTTACGGTGAAACAGAAACGCCGGATTACACAATCTTTAATGTTAATGCAGGTTACCAGTTCAGCTTTAACGGGGTGAAAGTTTTAACTAAAATTGGCGTTGAAAATATATTCGACCGACTTTACACATCGTATGCTGACTGGAACAAAATTCCGCGTCCCGGAAGAAATTTTTACCTTAATCTTAATCTGAATTTTTAAAATCTTTAATTCAAAAATCACATATCGACCCTGCAAAAGGCAGATATTTTTAGTAAATTTGTTAACCATCAAAAAATGAAAATCATGAAAAGGGATTTAATTATTGAGCAACTTATCGCAGAACAGCGTAAGGTTATTGAAAGTTTACAGCAATCTGTAAATCAATATAGAACCGCTTCGGATATGGATGAAGAAAGCACGCACGATCCGGAAGATTTTTCTCATCAGACCCAGGCTAAAGATATGCAACTGCGGTTCGAAAAGATGTTGAGCGAGGCTGAAGAAAATCTCAGTTTTTTGATGAACGAGAAAGAATCAAGTCACCATATGATCGAAAAGGGGAGTGTAATCGAAACCGATAGAAACTTTTTATTCGTAGGTATTTCGGTGCCGGTTTTCGACATTGATGGCAAAGAGGTGATTTCCTTTTCGGATAACGCGCCAATATATGAAGGATTCAAAGGAAAAAAAATTGGCGACCGCGTTAAGATTGGTGATAATTCATATGAAATACAGTCCATTGGGTAAAATTGAATACAGTTGGGCTGTAACAAAGGTTACGCTGGTTTTTAATTTAATAAGTTAGTTTTGCCAAAAAATAATTGATGGAGTTTTTAGGATATTTTTCGGCAATCGTAATAGGCCTGGTAATGGGTCTCATTGGTGGTGGTGGAAGTATTTTGAGCGTGCCGGTTTTCGTGTATGTATTTGGTTTCGATGCAGTTACTGCTACCGCGCTGTCGTTGTTTGTTGTAGGAATTACGAGTTTGGTAGGCTCGGCAGGTTTCATCAGACAGAAACAGATTGATTTTAAAACAGCGTTTACGTTCGGGATTCCATCGATTTTGGGCGTTTTGTTTTCACGCAGGCTGATTCTGCCGCATTTGCCAGAATATATCATTAACCGGTGGGGAATAACACTCACCAAAGATATGTTTCTGCTTTTGCTTTTTGCAATTTTAATGCTGATTGCCTCGTATAAAATGATCAGAAAAAATGAAAGGCCAAGATTGCAGAGTTTCGAAGATACCAACTATACCATTTTAATTTCGCAAGGACTTTTGGTAGGAATTATCACAGGATTAATTGGTGCCGGTGGAGGATTTTTAATTGTTCCCGCACTGGTTATGCTGCTGGGCCTGCACATGAAAAAAGCGGTAGCTACTTCACTTTTTATCATTTCAATGAATTCTATTCTGGGATTCATCAGCACCATGGAGATGGTGAGCCATGACTGGGGATTTCTACTTGGCTTCACAGGTTTATCCGTAGTGGGCATCTTCGTGGGTATTGCCGTTTCCAAAAAAATGGATGGCCGAAAACTAAAACCGCTGTTTGGATGGATCGTTCTAGGAATGGGCATTTTTATTATCATCAAAGAAGTATTTTTAAAACAACAATTTTAGATATGAAAAATATACTCGTTGCAGGTTTCGCATTGTTTTTAATGAATTCCTGTACCAAAACAGAAACCAATTCAGCTTCAACGGAAAATGAAAAATCTGCTGAAATAGGACTTGTACAAAAACCTTTAACACTGAAAAGCGCTACAGGTGAAGAAATTTCGGTAACCTATTTCTCTGAAGGTGATGCAGTTGCTGTAAAAATTCAGAAAGCTGGAGAGGAAGAACAGAAGCTATCTGCCAAAACAGTGAACCCAAGCGGTAATCCCATTTTTACAAATGAGGAATTTATGTGGGAGCTCACACAGGAAGGCCAGGCCGGTAAGTTGTCTGACAAAGACGGTAATGTTACCGAATATAACTAATTCAAAATGCTATAATCAATTATTTCGATTGATCGCTTGGTGTATATTGTGAGCAATTTCACCAAATTTGCATTAGTTAAAAAAATTACCATGAAAATAGAACAAATATATACAGGATGTCTCGCACAGGGTGCATATTATATCGTTTCTGAAAATGAAGCAGCCATCATCGATCCGTTGCGGGAAACAAAACCTTATATCGAAAGGCTTGAAAAAGATGGGGTAAAGCTCAAATATATTTTTGAAACACATTTTCATGCAGATTTTGTATCGGGACACTTGGATCTTTCAAAAAAAACTGGTGCACCAATTGTGTACGGGCCAACAGCAGAACCGGATTTTGATGCGATAATTGCAGAAGATAATCAGATTTTTACCATAGGAAAAATTAAAATTAAAGTGCTGCACACGCCAGGACATACTATGGAAAGTTCAACTTTTCTCCTGATTGATGAATCTGGAAAAGAAACCGCAATTTTCTCTGGCGATACCTTGTTTTTAGGGGATGTAGGCCGCCCGGATCTCGCACAGAAAGCTGCGCACATGACTCAGGAAGAGTTGGCGGGCTTACTTTACGACAGTCTTCAGAACAAAATTGTTCCGCTTGCTGATGACATCACGGTTTATCCGGCACACGGAGCAGGTTCAGCGTGCGGAAAAAATATGCAGAAAGAAACTGTGGACACTTTAGGGAATCAAAAAAAGACCAATTATGCACTGAAACAGCCCAATAAAGAATCTTTTATAAAAGAAGTTTTAGACGGACTTTCGGCGCCGCCCAAGTATTTTGGGATGAATGTCGCCATGAATAAAGGTGGCTACGATGATTTCGAAAATGTACTCGAAAAAGGTAAAAATCCATTGAACGCAGAAGATTTTGAAAAAACAGCCGAAGATTCTGGCGCATTGATTCTCGATACCCGAGCTGCGGCCGATTTTCACAAAGGATTTATTCCAAACTCCATCAATATCGGGCTGAAAGGAGATTTCGCACCGTGGGTTGGGGCCATGATTGTAGATGTAAGGCAGCCCATTCTTTTGGTATGCGAAAATGATACGGAAGAAGAGGTGATTACAAGGCTGTCAAGAGTTGGTTTTGATCATGTTTTGGGATATCTGGAAGGTGGTTTTGAATCCTGGAAAAATTCAGGTAAGGAAATTGACACGATTCAAAGAATTTCTGCCGACGAATTTGCTGAAAAATTCAATGAAAATTCAAAAGTAATTGATGTAAGAAAAGAATCCGAATATGAAGCAGAACATGTAAATGAAGCCTTCCGAAGACCGCTTTCCGAAATTAACGATTGGGCTGGAACGCTGGATAGTGACGAGCATTTTTTCATTCACTGTGCCGGCGGATACCGCAGTATGATTGCGGCCAGTATTTTAAATTCCCGTGGAATAAGAAATTTTTCTGAGATCGAAGGCGGATTCAATAAAATAAAAGAGACGAGTGTGCCAAAAAGTAATTTTGTTTGCCAAAGCAAAACTTTGTAAGCGATTCCAAAAACAACAAAAATGATCGATTTTATCAAGAAATTATTCGGTAAAAACAAGGTTGATTATAAGGCTCTCGTAGAAAATGGGGCACAAATTATTGATGTAAGAACTCCCGCCGAATACAGTAGCGGAAGCATCCGCAATTCTAAAAACATCCCTTTGCAGCAGCTTGTGTCGGAGATGAAAAAATTAGATCTTAAGAAGCCAATTATAACCTGCTGCGCAAGTGGGATGAGAAGTGCTTCTGCCAAAGCGATTCTTAAACAGAACGGTTTCGAAGTGTATAACGGCGGAGGCTGGAATGCTCTACAGAAAAAACTTTAGCAGAAAAAACTGCTCTCCTAAATCTTTAGTTTAATTTTAAAAATAATACTATGTCACAAAAATTTCAGGAACTAATCAACTCTGAACGTCCTGTTTTAATCGACTTTTTTGCCACTTGGTGTGGGCCCTGCAAAGTTCAGTCTTCGGTGCTTACCACTGTTAAAGAAAATATCGGTGATCTGGCAAGAATCGTAAAAATAGACGTAGATCAGTATCCAGCGATTGCTGCAGAATATGGTGTAAGAGGCGTTCCTACTTTAGCGGTTTTCCGTAACGGAGATTTACTTTATAAGCAGAGCGGTGTTCACGATGTGAATACTTTAACCAAACTTCTTAAGGATTTTTCTAACAGTTAGATTTTTAAAAAATTTCAAAAGAATCCCGGTCATCTAAAAACTGAAATCGCCCGCGGTATTTCTTAAGTTCATCTGAATTAAATTCTGCGGAAACAAAATGGTTTTCGGTTTCAGAAATAATGCTTCCATCCGCAAAAAAACAGTAAGAACTTTCCGGATAATTCAGATTATTTCCGTCTGTTCCGATTCTGTTTAAGCCAAATACATAACTTTGATTTTCTATGGCGCGGGCTTTCAGCAGCGTAGTCCATGCATCAATTCGGGTTTCCGGCCAGTTTGCGACGTAAATCACCGCGTCATAATCATCATTGTTTCTTGAAAACACCGGAAAGCGAAGATCATAACAAACCTGCAGCAGAATTCTCCAGCCTTTGTACTCCACAATTACCCTTTCTTTTCCTTTTGAATAAGAATGATCTTCGCCGGAATAGGTAAAAAGATGTCTTTTGTCGTAGAATTGATAATTTCCGTCGGGCTTTACGAAATAGAAACGGTTTACAAAACTGCCGTTATGAGAAACAGACGCGCTTCCGCACACCGCTGAATTTCTTTTTGCGGCAAAATTTTTCATCCACTTCAGGGTTTCTTCATTACGGTCAGCAATTTCTGCGGCGTTCATATAAAAACCGGTAGAAAACATTTCCGGCAACACCACTAGGTCTGCAGATATGTCCTGAAACTGTTGCTCGATGCTGTGAAAATTTCGCTCTTTGTCTTTCCAGGTGATATCGAAATTTAAGCCGCTGATTTTTAAATTAGTTCTCATAAAAACATTATAAAAATGTGGTTAATATATAGATGGCAGAATAAAGTATGTGATACTGGACTTTTTCTTTGGTCTCATTTTTGATTATTCAAAATTATAACATTAAAACTATAAATTATAACATTATGAAAAAGTTACTATTAGTATGCTCCATGTTCTTTTTAGGACAAACAGCATTCGCACAGGCCTGGAACGGCAAAGGAGACCAAAAACTTCAGGTAGGTTTTAACGGATGGGGTTATGGAAATGGTATTACCGCAACTTACGATTATGGATTAGGAAACATCGTGTCACTTGGTGCCGGTGCTAACTTCTATTTCGATGGTTACAAAGACGACAACGAAGATAACAACGTATTTGTGTTTGGTAGATTAGGCTTTCATTTACAGGAGCCATTGGGATTACCTGAAAAATGGGACATTTATCCAGGTGTTAATTTAGGTCTTTTAGGCAAAGATTTCGGATTCGGTGCACATTTAGGGGTAAGATATTTCTTCAACAACAATGTAGGTATTTATGGTGAATTTGGTAATAATGGTAGCTTAGGGGTATCGTTCAATTTCTAAAAACACTAAGTCATTAAATAAAAGGAGGTTCTCGTAATAGAGAGCCTTTTTTATTTGGCATGCTTTTGATAATTCGTATCTTCGCAAATCTTAAAAAATTTAATTAGAATCAATGACATTAATACAGTTATTTCAGTTCATACTCAGTATTTCTATTTTAGTGATATTGCACGAATTAGGACATTTTATCCCCGCAAAATATTTTAAAACAAAAGTTGAAAAATTTTATCTCTTTTTTGATCCCTGGTTTTCACTGGCAAAAATAAATTTCCGAGGTACCGAATACGGAATCGGATGGCTTCCATTTGGCGGTTATGTGAAAATTGCCGGAATGGTGGATGAAAGCATGGATACAGAGCAACTGAAAAAACCGGCCGAACCCTGGGAATTCCGGAGTAAACCCGCATGGCAGCGCCTGATTATTATGATGGGTGGTGTAACGGTTAACTTCTTTTTAGCCTGGCTCATTTATTCGAGCCTTAGTTACTTTAAAGGCGAAACCTATCACGACAATTCAAAATTCGAGAACGGAATTGCGGTATCTGATGCCGGTAAAAAAATGGGTCTGGAAACTGGAGATAAAATTCTAAAAATCGACGGAAAGCTTGCCGAGCGTATGGAAACTTCAACCGTTAACATGCTTTTCGCAGATGAGGTAACGGTGGAAAGAAACGGTAAAGAAGTTACATTCCCTATCAACGAGCAAGGTGTAGCTGATGTGTTGAAACAAAATGAGGCAAAAGCTTACTTCAGCCCACGTTTTCCTGTGGTTATCGACAGTCTTCTGCCAAATGGTCCTGCGAAAGCTGCCGGCTTGCAGAAAGGTGATAAAATTGTAGCTGTAAACGGAAATCCTGTAAAGTATTTCGATGAGTTGGGAACTGAGCTCGCAAAATACAAAAACACCAATGTAAAGCTGGATGTTGAAAGAAAATCTGCCCTACAGCAAATCGATATTAAAGTTGATCCGCAAGGAAAATTAGGATTTTCCACAGACATCAATGTAGCACAGGCCGAACTTGAAAAAGCCAAAATCACCAAAAAATATTCTTTCTTAGAAGCTATCCCAAGAGGTTTTACAAGAACCATCGACGTTTTGACGATGCAGATTAAGCAGTTTAAAATTGTTTTCAATACCACTACAGAAGGTTATAAGAAAGTTTCGGGACCTATCGGAATCATCAAACAAATGCCAGAAACGATTAACTGGGAGTTTTTCTGGAGCTTCACTGCAATGTTCTCGGTATGGTTAGCATTCCTGAATTTAATCCCGATTCCTGGGTTAGACGGGGGTCATGTCGTGTTTACCCTGTGGGAAATGATCACCGGAAAGCCTGTTCCGCAGAAAGTTTTAGAAAATGCCCAAATGATTGGTGTAATTTTCTTACTTGGGCTAATGGTGTTAATCTTTGGAAACGACATAGTTAAGTGGATTACAGGAAAATTTTAGTAAAAACTTTGCAAAAATATTTTGCAAGAATTAAAAAAGTTTTTATATTTGCACACGCTTAAAGCAAAAGGATACACTCCTCTTTAGCTCAGTTGGTTAGAGCATCTGACTGTTAATCAGAGGGTCGCTGGTTCGAGCCCAGCAAGAGGAGCAAACCATCACAGAAATGTGATGGTTTTTTTGTTTTTAATGTAGTGTTCATAGGCTCAAGCGAGTATTTCTCCTACTTTTCCCGACTCTTACTATTTTCTAAAATTAAGTATTTAATCTGTTTTTTAGGTTACCCTCCAGGTTACCCATTTTAAAATTCAGGTTACCCACTTTTAAAATCTACATTAAATGAAATTATCTATTCTATTCCTACTTAGGAGAAATAAAATTAACGCACGAAATGAATGCCCTATTGAATGTAGAATAACATTAGATAGGGAAAGAAAACCATTCTCAACAGGATTATTTATAAATCCTAAGCATTGGGACAGCAAAAGGCAGTTAGCAAAGCCACCCAATGATGAAAATAACCTTATCAACACAAAACTCAGCCTGATTAAGAATAAAATTAATCAGGCTTTTTTGTGCCTAGAGGTGAAGCAGGAGCCTTTTGGTGTAATAGATATTTACAGGGAATACAAAGGTGAAACTATTGCTAAAGAATATGGCTTAGTAGAGTTTTATACTCTGTATCTGGAAAAGCAGAAAAAATTGGTAGGTATTGAACTAAAGCAGTCCACCTATGACAAGTTCTACTACATTAAAAAGGATGTGGAATCTTTTATAAAATTCCAGTTCAAAAAATCTGATGTACAGCTAAAAGAGCTGGACTTTGGGTTTATTCAGGAATTTGAGTACTACCTGATGACAGAGAAATTTCATCAGCAAATAACAATCAACAAGGCTATACAGAGGCTGAAGAAGGTGCTGAATAAGGCTGTAATTGGTAGGTATTTGGACAGAAATCCTTTTGAAGAACATAAGCCTAAAAAGGTTGTCTCAAAGATTGTGTTCCTAACCCAGGAAGAACTGAAAATCTTTAGCAATAAAGAATTTGCTTCACCTACCTTGAATAGGGTTAGAGATTGTTATTTATTCTGCTGCTATACAGGTCTAGCGTACAAAGAAATGTTTGAACTTAGAAAACAGGATATCATTATTAAACCTGACGGAACTGCTTGGATTTATAAGAAAAGAGAAAAAACAGGCAAAGATTTTAGCGTTCCTTTAGTGCTTCCAAAGGCTTTAGAAATTATGGAGAAATATAAGTCTGAATCAGATTATATCCTTCCAAGAATTTCAAACCAGTCTTTCAACAGGATTTTGAAGGAAATTGCTGGAATTCTTGAAATTCCCAAAAACTTAACTCATCATACTGCTAGGAAGACTTTTGCATCTACAGTGTTACTAAATAATGATATTCCTATTGAAGTGGTTTCCAAGTTATTGGGACATTCCAAAATCTCTGTTACACAAGAATACTATGCTGATGTAATGCCTGAGAAATTGAGTGAGAAACTAAAAGGATTACTAAAAAAACTCTAATAGAAAGATTTATAGGTTTTGTTTCCATATATGGCATATTGCACATGGCAGTATTGAAGTATCTTTTACAGAATTTAATACTGCTTTATATGCCTGTAAATGATCATTTTGATGGGTTTCCCATTGACTACTTTAAACTTGAACCAGTTGACTTCATTGAGCCTTTAGGTTTAGAAAATGCTGAACTTGCAAATGCTTATACTGAAAGGGAACTCACTTTAAAAACCAAGGACATTCTTACACTGGATGAAAATGGTTATATCAGAGATTCTTTAGAGCAACATTTAAACCTCGACGAAAAAAATACCACAGTGGTAAACTGTGCTGTTGGACAGGGTAAAACATCATCTCTGTTAAGAATTATTAAGGATTATTCTGAACAACATGACGATGTTTATTTTGTATTTGCTGTTCCTTTCGTAAGTCTCATTTCACAGTATGAAAGAGATCTTATAAGACTGGGAGTTGATGAAAGCGAAATATTTAACTACGAAAAGATTGGAAAGAGTGTAGAAGATGGTGGACTAGAATATATGAATCTTAGAAAGAGATTTCACATCGTGACCATTAATACCTTATTAGGAAATCCCGGTGAAACTGCTCCCCTACAATCTGAAGCAAAACACAACTATATTAAAGATTTTTCAACATTACTGGAAAGAAATAATAAGAAAACAATATTTATTTATGATGAGATACATGATGGGATAAAAAATTTCAGCAAGATTGGTGAAGCTCATTTATGGTATTTTGCCCGCTCTATTAAAAAGAATGTGATATTAAGTGCAACTTATAATGTTCAGTCTATTGAGGTTATTAAAATGTTAATAAAACTCACGGACAACAAGTTACAGATTCTTGAATCAGAGAGAAGAGTCTGCAGGCAACAAAGCCAGCTGTATCTCCATTTTGATACGATTTATGGTTCTACAAATCTTGGCTCAATAACAGAGGTTGTAAGAAGACTGGTAGGAGAGGGTAAAAACATTGACATTCTCTCCTACAGTAAAAAACTGTGTAAGAAAATTCAGGAAAACGGTAATCGATTAGGTAATATTTTAAGAGAAAGATTTGGTGATCTTAGAGACTGTACATCCAATCTTGAAGCCAACCAGGTTACTGATGATGAAGATATAAATGTCAATAGGTACGATAATGAATTCTGTAATATTGGAACAAACTTTAAATCAGGGGTTAGCATTGAAAAAGAAGACCATGCTTTTATTATCATTCTTCCTACAGACTCTGGTACGCCATATGGTGCACTGAATGGAATCTTTTCTGATGGAGTAAATTCAGTAATTCAGGCTGTTGCAAGGCAGAGAA
Organism: Kaistella sp.; assembly: GCF_032060305.1. Lineage (NCBI taxonomy): Bacteria > Pseudomonadati > Bacteroidota > Flavobacteriia > Flavobacteriales > Weeksellaceae > Kaistella > Kaistella sp. The sequence goes on from NZ_DAMBHK010000012.1 coordinate 21,858, forward strand.
ATCCTGGAGAAATCCATATTTTCCTTAGACCACCTCTTTGGATGAATGCTGATTCCTTTATTAGTATGACCGAAGAGCAGAAAACAGTTTTAAATAGTACGATAGAGGGAGTAGGTAAGAACCCTGCTACAATTGTAGTAAGGAATAATATCACTATTCCAAGAGTTCGGTATATCCCCTTTTCTCAACACATCACTCTGGTAAGAGAGAAGTGGAGCACTCAAATTAGAAGACTGCTTATTCCATACAGTTACAACATGAATCTGGAACTTCCTGCATTGGATAACTACATCATGACTGAATCTGAGAAAATTCTTACCCTTCAGCAGTTTTTAGGAAAAAACATTGCCAGCTTTGTTACCTACAGTGCTTTTACAAATCAGTTCTATAATGCAAGGTTAGCCGGATTTAATATTCCTTTTGGTATTACTGAGACAGGAATAGATGATGAAGAATTACAAAGTTTTTTAGAAGACAAGCTGAGCCTCCTCTTAACAGATGAGTCATGGTATGATTCATCTATTAAAGATAAATATTCAAGAATGAAAAATCTGGTAATGCAAAATCTTTCAGCTTCTGTAAATGATTATCAGAAGGCTGCTATTAAATACAAAATTATTGAATTCTTACTCTCAAGATATGACAATAGATTTAGTGAAACCGTAAAACCTTCTCTAAAATATTTGAATTTACAGTACAGTAATGGTCATGGCGACAGTCAAATTAAAGAAAAATTAAACTACTTCATAAGGAAAGTATTTAATTCCATCCAAACATCAGAAGGAGGAGATATTCAATATTTCAAACCATACCGCGCTTTAAACCTATTTGAAGAGGAAAAAGAAGAACTATTCCAGTTCATAGCAGATATAAAACAGCAAAATCCTGCTTTGAAGCTAAACTTAATGAACTTCTTTAGAAATACAACCCAAGATAACATTGGTAAGAGGTTTTATGAATACATCAGGGATGCTGGTTTTGAAACAGAGGAATACCAACCTCGAATTAATGGCAGACCACAATATTTTAAAAAGATCGTCCAATCATTTTTGATGGCAGATTTGTAACGGACTATATATAGTACGATACAAAATAGCCTTCAGCACTCTTTATTAGGAGTGCTTTTTTTATACCCTAACCCCAAACAAATTATTATGAATCTAAGAAAATCAGAAAGAAAACAAGCCAGGATAAAAATGGCGCTGCAAGGTCCTTCAGGATCTGGAAAGACAATGAGTTCTCTGCTAATGTCTAAAGGGCTATCAGGTGGAGATTTATCTAAAGTAGCCATTATAGATACAGAAAATGGCAGTGCAGATCTGTATGCACATCTTGGACCGTACAATGTGATCTCTCTTACACCACCATTTACACCAGAAAACTACATTAAAGCTTTGGATATCTGCGAGAATGCAGGTATGGAAGTAATTATTATTGACTCTATCTCACATGAGTGGGATGAACTGTTGGATTTCCACTCCAAGTTAGCAGGAAACAGCTTTACCAATTGGGCTAAAGTTACCCCAAGACAGAAAGCTTTTGTTGATAGAATTCTGCATTGTAAGAGCCATGTCATTGCCACCATGAGAACCAAACAGGACTATGTCTTGAATCAGAAAGATGGTAAGATGATACCTGAAAAAGTAGGTCTTAAGTCTGTTCAGAGAGATGGTATGGACTATGAGTTCACCCTGGTTTTTGATGTGGATATAAAACATTTTGCTACTGCATCTAAAGATAGAACTGGTCTCTTTATGGGTAAGCCAGAATTTGTAATCACTGAGAAAACTGGTAGGGAGATTTTAGACTGGTGTATGGAGGGAAAACCTATTGACTCTCCTAGAACTAAGGATGGTATTCCAAGGATCAGTGCGGAGGAAGCTTTTAGAGATATTCCAGATGAAAAGATTGAAAGACAGTTTACTACAAATCTTAATGTATCAGAGAAAGTAGTGTATGAATCAATTCAGGCATGCAGAAGTATTCAGGAATTACTTTCCATTTATAAGCAGTTTCCTGAGTATCAGGAAAGCCTGAGAGTTGATTATGAGGCTAAAAAGTCTCTGTTAATGAATAATAACCCCAATACACATTTACAAAATGGAAGATCAAAAATCCAATAATATTAATACTTTAGGAGAGTCAGGGACTTCTGAAATTAAATCTTTCCCAAGGTTAAGATCAGTGCGGGATATCTTGCTTGAGGATAAAGATGATGACTCTATAATCATTTCTAGCAGAGATGATCATTATCCGGAAAAAGCTGTAATTACTAAAGATATGATACCTCTTTCTTTTAACAGAGAGAAGGAGGTTGAATTCACCAGCTCTGATAAAGCATCATCTAATGACATCCCTTTTATTGTAGCCAACACAGTGGATGTTACTTTACCTCATCTGCAGAATGACTGCATTATTCCAGTATTTAGTAAGGACAATGAAAAGACCATAGCACATCAGGAGTTTATTGAAACTGTTATGAATGCTATAAGTAAGGAATTTCCTTATCAGAGTATTTCAATGCCAGAGATTAGGGTTTCCCATCAGATCAAAGGCAGAACACCAGATGCAATTCATTTGAATGTGAAGGATTTACTTGAACACCAGAAAACCATCTATTATGAGAGAATGGCATTTCTGATCAAGATCCCAAGCATAACCAGTAGCATCAATGGAAATGAACTCTCTTTGTGTTTAGGAGGGGTAAGAAGTTATAACCAACAGAATCTTTACAGCACTAAATCCTTAGAAAAGTTTAAATTTTTCATAGGATTTCAAAACAAGGTCTGTATGAATCTCTGTGTATGGAGTGATGGCTATGTAGAAGACTTAAGAGCTTCCAACACCTTTGAAATTCAGAATAAAGTAATGCAGGTAATGCAGAACTACAATGCTGAATTACATTTAAGAGAGATGAAGGAATTAACTTATGATCACCTTACAGAACATCAGTTTGCACAGCTCATTGGTAAGTCCAGGTTATACCAGTATTTACCTAAGGCTGATAAGAAGAAAATCCCTGAACTCATGTTTACAGACAGCCATATCAATACTATGGCTAAAGACTACTATGAGGATCAAAACTTCTGCAGGAGTTCTGACGGCAGCATAAACCTGTGGGATGTGTTTAACCTCTTTACGCAGGCTAATAAATCATCCTATATTGATACTTTTCTGGACAGGAATCTGAATGCCTTTGACTTTAGCAGAGGTCTTCAGAAAACTCTCAATGGTAATGTAGATTATCATTGGTTTTTGAGTTAAATATCCCCCTTTATAGGGGGATTTTAATTTATTGAAATTTTAGAGGGGAAGTTTCTTTTTCTAAATTCTGATAAATCTTTATAATCGGATAAGTTTAATTTTAAGATTTCTTTTTCCATTTCGTTAAAAATTGGAGAGGTAGTGTTTTTTAATTCTTTAGCCATATTAAGTTTAGCTGATAAAACACAATAATTCATTTTTGTTTTTTTAGCTAGCGTTATTGCTTCTTTGTAAAGATTTAATCCTTCTTCTATATTATTAATTTTAATTAGATAAAGGGCATTAGTAGCGATTGCAGTGATTTTTGATTCAATATTAATAGAATCTACACTTTCTTTGAGAGTATGATTTAATTGTGCTAAATATTTTTCAGCTTCGGAAATCCTATTCAAATTTAATAAAGAGTATACTAGATTATTGGTTAATGTTGGATCTGATGGATTAATTCTTAAAGCCAATAAGCAGACTTCTACTGCGGTATCATAGTCTCCAAAAACAGTACAGAGAATATATGATGAAAAAACTGCAGGGTCAGCTGAGTATGGTACATCTAAAAACCACTGAAGTGCATTATCTAAAGATTTATCCCACTCCCCTTCATCTCTATATTTAAGTGCCAGAGCCTCAAAATTATTTTTAACGTTATAACTATTGCTATTTACGACAGAACTCAATCTTTTATCTTGATTTAGCACAAATTGAAATTGAGCTAGGCTATTATCATTAGGCAACTTTAGGGAGTCATTAAATAGACTTCTTGCTTTTTTAAAAGTCCCGTTACTTAGCTCCAACGTCCCTAAAGAACTATTAAGTTCAGTTAAATCAAAATTTGTAAATTTATTTGATTCTCTCTGTTTAAAAGCATTCTTTATAAAAGGAGAATATTTTTCCAAATATGAGGAGACAGCAATGTGGGCAGAAGTGATCCATGGGTCTACAGCCACTTGAGAACTTTTTCTAAGATAATATATAGCCATTTCCGGTTTTTCATTTTCAATAAACAACCTTGTTGCACATCTCAACACATATCTATTGTTTGGAGCTAGATGTAATGCATTGATAATGCATTTCTCAGATTTAATTTTATTTCCTTCTATTGAATATAACCGTGAAAGCTCTACCCAATTAATAGGATTTCTGGGATCGTTTTTCACTAATTCTTTATAAAAACTAATTTGACGCCTTGCAGTATTTTCAATCAAAAATCTAATTTTAGAGATTAAATCATTCTTTTTACCTTCAAAGATGATTTGTGTGTCATGCACTATCTCTCTGCTTTTTGAATTAATTCTGCTACTGAGTTGATGAAGTAATTTTGGGGGTTTTGAGGAAAAGGTTATAAATTCAGATGCTTCTATAATTACACTGTCGAGTTTTTTATTTGAGATGAAATAAGCATTGAGTAAATCTGCTGCTACTCCAATGGTTTTATTGTTTTTCCAATCTAATTTTAAGGCTTCTAAGTCAAATATTAGATCTGGCTTATAGCTAAATTTTGATAACTCTCCCAAATCAGAGGTAATCTTAAAACTCCGCCAGTTAGGGATGACATCCCTATTTTCTTTTTCGTGAGGTAGATTCATTATTTAACTTTATAAAGTAATTGTTTATGCAATAAATCTAATTTAGATATGGTTCTTTGAAAATCTAATTGATGTACTCCTTTAGGACCTTTATAGCCTCTAAGACTTGGATTTGGATGGCAACAGTATTCTACTATTTTTGGTAATTCCTCTCTGAGTTTATCGTCTTCAATTGAACTCTTAAATTCGATAATAGCTTTTTGAAAAGAATCTAGCAAATATGGTAAAACTGTGGTGTAATCTCCTCCCCATTTTCCAGGCCAAAATTCTTTTGAAGTATTTTGGAGCAATAATGTTGTCATATTTAAACCTGAAAAATAGAATGTTATCATACTTCCAAATAAATAAAAATCTGTTGATTTGACCCTCAAATTCCAATCAGTATGAGTAAATCCATAGTAATATTCTGGTGGTGAATAATTTGGGTCACCAACAAACCCTCCAAAATCATGTGGAGCGGATATCTCTTGACATAATGATCTTCCTAAATCACCAATTTTAGAAACTTTTTTATCATCAAATAATAAAATATTAGAAGGCTTTATATCTTGATGACCAATCTTAACACCATGAAGTTGCTTTAATCCTACACATATGTCATGAAGTGATTTTAATTTCCAGCAAAGATCAACATTTGATGAAAAATCTATAACTGTCCTAATATCTCCATCTGCCATATGGAATACTAAATACGGAACTTTATTAATTACTCCAAAATCGTCTAATTCTACTTCTCCTTCGTCAATAATCATAGAAATCTTAGAAAGGGAATTTTTTCTACACCTATGTAAAAGATCTCTTTCGTATGTATAGGCATCTGTCATTTTTTTCATTGTATCTACAACATTTCCTTTCCCAGAAAAAAAAGCATTAAAGTCGATTGCCTTAAGAAATGCAATTCCATCCTCATCTTCCACTACATAAGCTGCACTGAAGCATCCGCCGGTATTTTTTTTCTCTGGCAAAATTCTTTTTATCACTTTCCACTTATTATTGATGGTTATCCCTTCTAAAGATTCAGCGGCTGATTTTGTTGTATACATGTTGATATTTATAAAATGGATTAATATACGGTATTTGGCTTCCTAAGTTAAAGTTTTTTCAACACCTCCACAATATTCCCCGCATTATAACAATCCTCAACATTCTGTTTTTCAAACACCATGAAATATTTATAATTATTTCCTGATACTTCTGCCCATTTTTTACCTAACCTGTTCTTTTCTCTGGTATCATCATTAACTAGATAATCTCCTTTAGTTTCCACTAAAACTATATTTCCTTTTTTAGTGTAGATTATAAAATCTGGATAATGATTATTACTATATCCATTTATAAAAAATCCTTTTCCTCTACTCATGTTCCTGTGCCAGAAAACCACATTGTCAAAAGAGGCTAATTCTAAGATCATTTTCTGTTCAAAAGAGTTCATATTATCTTCCTGCTGATACAATGATTTTGAAATAGCAGGAGAAGGGTTTAAAGGAACAATAGAATCTAAAAATGTAAAATTAGGTTTAACTATAATTTCATTTGAATCCAGCATTTGAATAAACTTTTCCTTTGCATAAGAATCTGTTAATCCATTAATTTTCTCTTTTATTTTGTAGATATATCTGTATTCATTATGGATAATATCTATAATTTGTTCAGAGTTTAGATTTTCAAAAATTCTTGCAACATATTTTTTAAGTGTCTGATCTGATAGAGGTGTCATATCACCTAATTTAGACACTATCATTGCAGAAACCTGTCTAATCTGACTATCCTTTGGTTTAGCTAAAATAGATTCTGTAAGAATATCTACTGCTTTTTTAGATAGTTTATTCATGGTAGATGTGCCCTTATTTTCATCAAAATCTACCTTGTATACTTCAGAACTAAGGTCATCAAAATTTATGTTGGGATCACAGTTCAGTAGATTAAAACCATCTAACAGTTTGTTTTTGTGAAGTAATGATTCCTCTTCTTTTAGTTCTTCAAATAAAATTCCATCACTTAATTCATCATTTGTCTTGATAAAAAACTGTGGTAATTTAATCTCAGAAGCTAGGACTTTAAACTGATCATCTATTGTAAATCTTTTAGGGCTTTTATTCATTACTTCTGTTAGTAGAGTTGTATTAATGTCTATCTCAATGTTTTCCAGATTTTTTTCAAATGCAGTTCCTTCTAATGTGGCTTTTTCAGTAAGTTGGTTTAATGCTGTATGCTGAGTATTATTCTTAAAATCATCTAATGTTACAATTTCATTCGGATTAAAATCAACTTTTTCTACATCAAACTGTTCATCTGATTTTGTAGTTTCATATTCAGATTTTTCATCATTAAATCCGAATAATTCTTCCTGTAAAATTTCTTCCCTTGTTTGTGGTATTTCTTCTGCATCTTTAGCATAATAATCTTCCCTACTAAATCCTGCATCCTGTAAGCCTTTAACAATGTTATTTAAAGTTTCATTGAATCTGGAAGAAGCAGTAAGCACAAAAGACATGTTTAGGAGAGGTTCCTGGTGTTTTGTTACATAAGGCTGTCTTAGAACTCTTCCTAGGATCTGTTCTACTTCTACAGCAGAGGATTTATCAGCTAAAGAAGCCAGGATATATGCATTAGGGCAATCCCATCCTTCCTTTAGGGCATTAACAGTGATGATATACTTCACAGGGCAGTTTCTGTCCATGAGATTTACACCTTTTAGCTCATCTATGCCACTGACTTTAATTTTTATCTGTTCTTCAGGGATTTGAAGTTTAATCAGTTGTTCTTTTATTTTCTGGAATGTGGTATTATCTTTCCCTTTTATATTTGACTGTGCTTGAAATAAAACAATAGGTCTGATGTATTTTCCAGTTATTTTTTCTTCTTCCTTAGCATGGAGTTCCAGCTTTCTTTGCAGTTGTAAAGCACTGGAAATAACCTCTTCCTTTCTGTGGTGGTTAAATACCACTACAGGAAGTTTAACCATGTGCTCTTTCTTCAATTTTAATGCACTTACAAAACTGATGATATTGCTGTTTTCCTTTGGGGTTGCTGTAAGATCCAAAACCATGCTTGGATTAAGATTCTTCAACATCTCAACACTTAAATCACTTTCTGCATTATGACTTTCATCTACCACTACAATAGGGTTCAAATTCCGGATAATATTGATTAATGCAGTTTCATCAGTCCCCTCAATGTTCAAATCCTTGTCTACCCAATCTCTGAAGGGTTCTAATGCTCCATTTTCTTGAAATATTTTTCTGTCCTCCTTTTTGGCTTTATCTATTCTTAAACTACTGAAATTCAGAATGAATATATTAAGCTGTTCTGTAGCAGAGCTGGGATTAAAATTAGCTCCTTGAAGTAACTGTTCTTTCTGGTAAACTTCTACCTTATTCCTAAACAAAGCATTTAATTTTTCTCTGTATGGATGGTTTGGATTTGAGAAGGCATTATAGGTTTGTTGCAATAAATTAGACCAAGGAACTAGCCATACCACAGCTTTTGGATTCCCTTGGTTAAAGTACTTGTTAATGGAATGAAGGGCATTAATTGCAATGAAAGTTTTTCCACCTGCAGTAGGAACTTTTACTGCTATATGAACAGCTCCTGGTATGTTGTTTTTATAAGGTTTCATTCCACTGTCAGTAAGCGGATTATATTCACCTTTTTTGTCTTTCCAGAAGGTGTTGAAAGCCTTCGAGGAATTAGGGTAGTTATTTAGATAATCCAGAAAAGTCTCCAGATCATTAATGACATCTTGCTGATAGGATTTCAGTTCCATAATTAAAATCTGGTTATATCTCTAGGTATCTTCTTAAAAATAATATCGTACTTCTGCATTAACTCTTTATTTAAAAGACAGTTATCCGCATAGATAATATATTGGCTGGCTTTAGTTTTTAGGGTCCTTAGGAAGCTTTCATCCAAAGTAGTGATTTTGCTTTTGTTGTAATAAAAGTAATAAGCAGTTTGGTCTTTCTTACCTAATAGATATTTTTCTTCCTGAGGAGTATAGGATAACTTTGTTTCTGAGTACCATACATACTCTCCAATTTTCTCTACACCTATCTCTTCATTCAGCATATCATTATTGAGGAATATAGGTCTATCCAGTTTATAATATGAAAAACTACCTCCAGTACCTTCTACAGATTTATTATCTGAACCATAACCTTTAATCACTCTTTTTACTCTTTCAGCAGTAATATCTTCTGCGTAATCTTCCATTTCTATGAGGATAAATTTTCTGTTCCCATTATCCTCTTTATTAAGGTTTAAAACTGCATGCGCTGTAGTTCCTGAACCTGCAAACGAATCTAAAATAATATCTCCATCTTTTGAAGCAATCTTTAAAATTCTATCAACCAATCCAACAGTTTTAGGTGTTGCAAAAAAGTCGTTAGATTCATCTAAAATCTTTTTAAGTGACTGCTTTGCTTCTTGAGTATGACCAACTTCATCATGTTTCCAAATTGTCTGGGCTACTATCCCATCTTTAACATCCTTGAGGAATCTTTTTCTCCTTGGCTTAGCTGTACCATTTGGGCCAAAATAAACTTCATTGTTTGCAATTAGGGTTAGCATTTCTTTTTCAGGATGTCTCCAACTTGTGCCAGGTTTTGGAGTGAAGCTCGCTCCACTTGGAGAAATTATTGTATAAATACTGTTATCACGATGTTCCATTCTTAGTAGATCAGTTGAAGTCCAATCACCTCTAAAATCGTTATCAGGATTTTTATATCTGTCATTTTGTTTATTACTCCGTGGGAGATTATTTAATCTGAAATTTTGAATATTTTTTGAATAGTTTAAAATATATTCATGCTCAGAAGAGTAGAATTTAGCATCATTTTTAGATGCAAAAGTTCTCTGCCAGACTATATTTCCAACCAAATTACTTTCTCCAAATATTTCGTCACAAATAAGTTTTAAGTTAGCCTGTTCATTATCATCTATAGAGATAAAGATTGCCCCATCATCTGCCAATAACTTATGTAGAAGTTTTAGTCTTGGGTACATCATGCAAAGCCATTTATCATGTCTGGATAAATCCTCACTTTCTTTACCTACAACTTGCCCTAACCATTTTTTAATTTTAGGATCATTTACATTGTCATTATATACCCAACCTTCATTTCCTGTATTATATGGGGGATCTATGTAGATGCATTTTATTTTTCCTTCATATTCAGGTAGCAGAGATTTCAGGGCTTCCAGATTGTCTCCATGTATAATTTTATTCTCAGAAACTCCATCTGGAGTCTGTTCACCATTTGAAAAAGTATATTGTTTTTCCAGAATCCTGAAAGGAACATCCTGGTGGTGATTGATAACCTTGTCCTTACCAATCCAGTGTAATGTGGGCATTCAATTTGAGTTTTAACAAAAATATACATTAATAATTTAAAAATTATTACATTTATTAAAAAAACATGTGCTACCGATTCAATACCAATTTTACCATTAAACAGGCAGAAGAATATTATTCAGCTCATGAACTTGAACATGAATTTCATTTGTTGGATGAGCTAAATGGATTTAATTATCCAGAAACTGCTGTTATACTAGATACTGCTCCTACAGAGATTGTAGTGGGAAAATGGGGGTTAATTCCATCCTGGGGAAAGCCAGACTTTCTTAAAAAAGCCAACACTTTAAATGCTAAAATTGAAACGATAGAACAGTTAGCTTCCTATAAAAACTCTGCTAAAAACAGATGTCTTATTCCTGCTCATTCCTTTTATGAGTGGCAATGGCTAGACCCAAAAGGTAAGGAGAAGAAGAAATTTGAAATTGGAATTAAAGATCATCAGATATTTTCACTTGCAGGTATTTATAGTCTATGGACTAATCCAGAAACTGGAAAGCAACTCAGAACTTATTCTATTGTTACTACTGATGCCAATGAACTGATGAGTGTAATTCATAATAATAAAAAAAGAATGCCTGTCTGCCTGCATAAGGATGTACACGAAAGGTGGTTGGAGGGAAGACCTTTCAGTGAGTTTGCATTTCCAAATTATGAGGCTGAATTAGTTGCTTCAGAAGTGGGTGGAGGAATAGCTGATTTATTGTTTCCGGAAGTTAATTCAAAATAAAGGCGATGGAAGATTCATTTAAAAGCTATTGGTTTTGTGAAAACTTTTATGTTCATTTTACACATACTATTGAAACAGAAGCAGATGATGTAGAAGTGATGTTTAATGAAGGAATGGACCTATTAAGGGATTGTACCAATTCTAAAGGGATTGAATTTGAAGGTTACCTTGTGGCAAAAATGGATGATGGGAAGTTCAAGGTTCATGAATTTGACGAGGAATTTCTTGAAGATAATTCTAGAAGGAATCTATTCAATTATCTTTCTGCAAAACAGGATGCTGAAGTATTTGAAAAGCTGAGTTATATCTGGCATATCTGCAGAGGACATGACTTAACACCAGAAATGTTAGATCAAGAAATTGAAAAACTTCATGAACAGGGAATTTTCATTTAAAACAAGCGAGTTGTTTTTAATAACTCATTACCCCAACTGCTTCCTTAAATTATCAATATCCTTTTGAAGGTTGTCCAGAACAACCTTTAGATTAGTGCTGTCCAGATTATTAAGAATAAACTCTTCTGTATTAATTGCACAGGCAAATTCCCATATTTCATAAATATCAGTGAGCAAAATCTCGTAGGGCTTGTAGAAGGTGTTATCTGCACTCATTAATATACCTGAAGAAGTTCTGTCAACAAATCTTTTGTAAGTGATCCCCTCACTTCTGGTAACCAAAATGTAAGTCCTGTTCTTAGTCATAAAATCAGGATGTTCTATAAATTTACCCACGATAAATGTTCCGTCATTATAAGGGGGCATGGAGTCTCCTGTAGCAGGAAAAGCTCTGAACCTGCCATTCCTTAAAAAGGGAAGAGATATAGTTTGTAATCCTTCAATAAACTCAGGATCTCCATATCCATTGAGGTAACCCATTGATGCCTTGTGGGGGACAATTTCTATTTTATTCTCCCCTGAACTGTCCACTGCTACAGGAATAACAATTTTATTATCTGGTAGATTCAGTATAGTTTCCAAAGGGTATTTCCTAATATCCACAGTTACCAGTAAATCAATACTTACATTAAAGTATTTTGAAATCCTGATAAGCATTTCTATTGGGGGAACTGCTGCTGCATCCTCATATTTGGAATATCTTCCTCTTGGAATAAGTAAGGCATCTGCAACTTTTTGCTGGGATAAATTTAACTGACCTCTTAAATACCTGATGTTATCTGATAAAACTGACATTGCGAATATATTTAGCAGCAAATATAAGAATTAAAATTATTTACTCGCTAATTTTGTTCCCATGAAACGAGCAATAGCACATATGGATTTAGATACATTTTTTGTTTCCTGTGAAAGAAACCTGAATTCTAAATTAGTAGGAAAACCTGTGATAATAGGTGGTGGTGAAAGGGGAGTGGTAGCATCATGCTCCTATGAAACAAGATATTTCGGGGTAAGATCTGCAATGCCTATCAAGATGGCGCTGAGGTTGTGTCCTGAAGCCAAAGTGATTAAAGGAGATATGGAATTTTATTCTAAAATGTCTCATACTGTAACAGAGATTATTCAGGAAAAAGTTCCCATGATGGAAAAAGCCAGCATAGATGAGTTCTACCTGGACTTATCCGGGATGGACCAGTTTTTTGGATGTTATAAATGGACCAGTGAAATAGCTGACTCTGTTACAAAGAATACTGGGCTTCCCATAAGTTTTGCCCTGTCTGTAAATAAAACTGTTTCTAAAATTGGTACAGGTGAAGCAAAGCCTGTGGGGAGATTAGAAATTAAAGACCAGAATGTACAACCATTTCTTAACCCTTTATCCATAAGGAAAATTCCAATGGTGGGTAATGTAACCTTTCAGTTATTATCCAGAGTAGGAATAAGAACCATCCAGACTTTAGCAGGAGTTCCTGTAGAAGTATTACAACAACTTATTGGGAAAAATGGAGGTGAACTTTGGAAGAAAGCCCATGGGATAGATGAGACTCCTGTAATTCCTTATTCTGAAAGAAAATCAATTTCTACAGAACATACTTTTACTACTGATACTATTGATATCCTTACGGTGAAAGGATTGATTGGAGGAATGGTAGAACAGCTTGCATTTCAGCTTAGAAAAGAAAAATGGCTTACCTCAACTGTAGTGCTGAAGATACGTTATGCCAATTTTGATACGGAAACCAAACAGTGTAAAGTAGCATATACCTCAGCAGATCATACCTTACAAAAGATTGCCTTGGAACTGTTCAATAAGCTGTATACCAGAAGAATGAGAATCAGACTTATTGGGATAAAATTTACAGGACTTGTACATGGAAATCACCAGATGAATCTGTTTGAAGATACAGAAGAACTCATTTCTCTTTACCAGACGATGGATAGGATAAAAATGAGGTTTGGGAAGAGCAGTGTTGGGAGAGCATCAGGATTTCTTTTAAACAATTGATATGTTTCTGAACTGTCATTCATACCACAGCTTGCGATATGGTACCATTTCTGTTGAAGATTTGGTACAGGAAGCTATTAAGCATAATATCAAGTCTTTAGCTCTTACAGATATCAATACCATTACAGGCATTTATGAGTTTTACAAAAGCTGTCTTGAGAATAAAATTAAACCTTTAATTGGAGTAGAAGTAAGGCATGAAAATGAACTCTACTACATTACACTGGCAAAGAACAGTCAGGGTATTGCAGAAATTAATGCCATGCTGACTGATGCGAACTGTAACAATATTCCTCTTTCTAAGCAGAGTCCTGATCTCCATAATTCCTTTGTAATTTATCCTTTGGAGAATGTTCCTGAACAGCTAAAGAGCCATGAATTTATTGGGGTAAGACCAGAACAGTTAAACCTACTGATCTCTATTAAATGGAAAAATTTATTCCATAGGATGGTGATTTTAAATCCTGTTACTTTCAAAACCAAAAGAGAATATAATCTGCATAAAATTCTCAGGGCAATTGATTTTAATGTGGTCTTATCAAAACTTACAGTTAATGATTACTGTAAAGATTCTGAAGTTTTAAAATCTGAAGAGGAACTGGCTTTTCATTTTAAATTCCATCATCAGATTATTGAAAACACCCAAAAAATTATTGAAGAGTGTAATTACCATTTTGATTTTTCCACTCCCAAAAACAAAAAAAATTTTACAGACAGTAAAGAAAATGATTATAAACTACTGAAAACTCTGGCTTATAAAGGGTTTAAGGAAAAATACGCTGCAGATAATGAAACAGCATTAAATAGGATAGAAAAGGAACTGAAAGTTATTGATGAACTGTCTTTTTCAGGGTATTTCCTTATCACTTGGGATATTGTGCAGTACAGTAACAGTATGGGATTTATGCATGTTGGAAGAGGTTCAGGAGCCAACAGTATTATTAGTTACTGTTTGGGTATTACCAATATCTGCCCTATTGAGCTTGACCTGTATTTTGAAAGGTTTTTAAATGCCAACAGGAAAAGTCCTCCTGATTTTGATATAGACTGGAGCTGGCAGGACAGAGATACTATTCTGGAGTATATTTTCAATAAATATGGTAAAGACCATGTAGCTTTCTGTGGAACTAATGTAGAGTTTAAATACAGATCTATTTTCAGGGAATTAGGAAAAGTGTTTGGCTTACCCAAGGAAGAACTGGATGTTTTAGCCACTAAACCCATTTCAGAGCATGAAGAAAATTCTGTGGTGAAAACCATTCATAAATATGGTAAACTCCTGGAAAAATTCCCCAACCAAAGAAGTATGCATTCCTGTGGAATTATTATTTCAGAAGAGCCAATTACCACTTACACTGCTTTAGAAATGCCTCCTAAAGGATTTCCAATAGTTCAGTTTGATATGCATGTGGCTGAGGATATTGGATTTGAAAAGTTTGATATCCTGTCTCAAAGGGGGATAGGAACCATTAATGATACGGTGAAACTCATTAAAAGAAATACGGGGATTGATGTGGATATCAGAGACATCAGTATTTCTAAAGATGAAGATGCTGCAAATGACTACCTCAGCAAAGGGAAAACTATTGGCTGCTTTTATATTGAAAGCCCTGCCATGAGAGGACTTTTAAGAAGATTAAAATGTGATAACTACAAAACTCTGGTAGCAGCATCATCCATTATCAGACCAGGGGTTGCACAGAGTGGAATGATGAGGGAATATATTTTCAGGCATAATAATCCCAACCAGTTTGAATATTTTCATAAAGTATTTGAAGACCATCTGGGTGATACCTATGGAATTATGGTGTACCAGGAAGATGTAATAAAAATAGCTTTACATTTTGGAGGATTAAGTGCAGATGATGGAGATATCTTGAGAAGAGCCATGAGTGGAAAAGGAAGATCCCTAGCAGCTTTACAGAAAGTAAAGGATGATTTTTTTGAATCCTGTGCTAAGCTGGGACACTCTGAAAAACTCTCTGCTGAAGTGTACAGGCAGATTGAATCCTTTGCTGGTTATTCATTCTGTAAAGCCCATTCAGCTTCTTATGCTGTGGAAAGTTATCAGAGTTTATATCTTAAGGTACATTATCCTGTAGAGTTCATGGTTTCTGCAGTAAACAATATGGGAGGATTTTACAGGACTGAAGTGTATATCCATGAATGCAGAATGGCAGGTGGAATTATCCATAATCCCTGTGTAAATAAAAGTGAATTTGAAACTACAGTTTACGGTGAAGAGGTATATCTGGGTTTAATGCACATAGAAAAAATTGAAAGCAGGCTTGCTTACTTCATTGTAGAGGAAAGAATGAAGAATGGTGATTACACTTCCCTGGAGAATTTTATCAAAAGAATTCCTGTTGGTGTAGAAACCATTCAGATTTTAATTTTTATTGGAGCTTTCAGATTTACAGGAAGACAGAAGAATGAACTTTTAATAGAGTCCAGATTAATCATGTCTACTTATAAACCAGAATTGAGGATACACACTCTGCTGGATGAACCTACCAAAGAGTATCATCTTCCAGAATTACAGAGATCGGAATTTGAAGATGCTTTTGATGAAATTGAAATTCTGGGCTTTCCTGTTTCCTGCAGTCCATTTGATTTGCTACAGACTAAATTCAGGGGAAATGTAATGGCTAAAGATTTACTCCAATATCACAAAAAAGAAGTGAAAATGCTGGCATATCTCATTTCAAGAAAACATGTTCCTACAAAGAAAGGCACCATGTATTTTGGAACCTGGATAGATGCAGAAGGTGAGTATTTTGATACAGCTCATTTCCCGGATAATCTTAAAAAATATCCTTTCCAGGGTGGTGGATGTTATTTACTTTTAGGAACAGTAGAAGTAGATTTTCATTTCCCAACCATTACCATCACCAAGATGGCTAAAATGCCATTTATTACTGATCCCAGATACTCCAATGACAAAGAGAAATCTCTTGAAGCCCAGAGAAATATCAAAGAGGATGTAAGCATGACCTGGAGAAAACCTTATCCACAGGAACATGAAATAGGCTTGCCAAGAATTAAGATGAATTAAAGCTGTCATATATGTTCTTTTTGTAACTTTGGGAATTATGAAAACTATCTTACTTATCTTTTTTAGCTCATTAGTCATTATAAGCTGTGATTCAGATTTAATTTCAGATAAAGAAATTGAACTTGAAGAGAAACTACAAGCCGCTAGAGATTCTTTATTGGATGCCCAAGAAGAAATTATGATATATGAAGATAAAATTAATGATATTAACTTGAAAATTGGTGAGGCTGATAATGCAATTTTAAACCTAGAATCTGAGATCAGTGATTTTAATTATGAAGATTGGGAGAACAATGTATCTGATGTGGAATATAGTGCTGAAGAAGTTAAAGCAAGGTTAGAAGAAATAAAAAGCGCAGCACAAAAATGAAAATTAAATTTGTTTTTCTTTTTCTGTTATTAATTTTATCCTGTAGTAAAGAACCCCAAAGAATCTCTGACTGCTCCGAAATAAAGCTGCCTTTTAATACCTATGAAGATTTAATAACTGTCGTAGAATCTTCAAAATTTACTATTGAGGACAAAGCAGATACATTTAAGAGTTCATGGATTAGAAGTGCTAAATACTACAGTTGTGATGGAAAAACAGGTTACTTAATTTATTCAACTGATAAGCAGAAATATATTCACCAGAACATTCCCATAGAAGTGTGGAATGAATTTAAAAATGCTGACTCCTTTGGTAGTTATTATAACAAAAATATTAAAGGCAAATACCGATTAACACCAAAAAATGGAGAATAAAAAAATTATAAAAATCGAGTTCACAGATGATGATGGTTCGTATTTCATTAATACAGATAATTTCAGAACAGAGACCCCTGAATTTTCAGCATTTATTAATCATTTAGCTGAGGAACATTTTTTTAATACTGTTGAAGAAACACAGCACCTCAGCACCCTGGAAAAATTGGAGATTCTCTGTCAGGAAGCCAGAGGAAAATTAAAGGAACATGTCCAGTATAATGACCGCTATAAGAAAGACGTGCTTATTACAGTTAATGGGAAAGTTGGTCTGGACAAAGCTAATCCAAAACTTTTCGATGAGGTTTGGGTGCTTTCAAACCGCTTCCTTTTAATAGTTGAAGATAACCTACATGGGCTGATGGATTTTGAGCAAAATGAAATATTACCCATTGAGTATGATATCATTTACATCATGGATGGTAAATTTTTATCTGCTGAAAAAGATGGCAAAACTTACATATTTACCTTCTCTGGTGAAAATATATTTCAGGAGTATGATGAGGTTCGTGAAAACTTCAACCCTTTTGGTACTAGAGCTACTTTTTACTGGGCGAGAAAAGGGACAAACTGGGCTTTATATGATTCAGCTTTAAATCAGGTAATTCCATGTATTCTGAATTATGACAAATGTGAAGTCATTCATTCCATGGGATATAACGACAAGAATCATATTTACATCATGGTACATAAGGACGGTAAGTGTGGAATGATCTGTAACCTGCTCTCTTATGAACTTATTCCTCTTGACTCCACCATTGATAACATTGTGTATAAGCATAAAAAATTCGTAGTATTTAGAACAGATCATACAGTGGAGGAGTATTAGGGGTTAAATTAAAATTTTTGATTTTTAAAAAAAATTTTTTAACCAGACTAAATATTTACATAAGCTGTATCTACAAATACCCCCGCCCTCTTTTAAAAAAAAAAAGCTCCCCCTCCTGACTTATTTAACAGATTTGTTTTTTGTGGGGAGATATTTTTATTTTTTTCTAAATTCTTACTGATCTCCTGATCTCTCTTAAAAGGAAAGTATACTTTTATTTTTCTCTCTTAAAGATTTAAGGGTTTCCCACACGCACCTGCCATTCCATACCACAGTTCTCCTGTCAAGTTCTTATAAACAGTCTGTCTTGTGATGCTGTTTCCCCTAATAGACTGAAAACCACAAACCTCTTGGCTAACTTCCACCAGGATAAAGTATTAACTCAAAAACTTTATCAAAATGAAAAAACATTTCAAAGGATTTGTAGCAAAAGTAGAATTGCTAAAATCAGCGATGGCTTCGCCAGACAAAAATGGTCTAAACCCTGTTATCCTTATAGGTATTGCAGGAGAAATGCCCAGCAAATGTGTCCTTAGTGGAACTCTTGCTGAAAACATGGAACTGGAATATGGAGGAGTATATCTATTCAATGCAACAGAAACAGAGTACAGCCCAATGTATGGGAGAAACTTCAGATATGTAAGACTTTCCGAAAAACTAAATCCTATTGAGATTCTTCAGTCTTCAGATTATGTGGGTAATCTCAAAGTGGTGGATGTAGACTCCAAAGTATCTGCTTCTGAAGCAGAGTTAGAAACAGTTGAAACATTGTAAAACCGTGGCTCCTCGTAAAAGGGGAGCCTGTTTTATGTAATGTTTTTCCGTACCTATAAGTAGTTATCCGGAAGAATATTACATGAATTAAATTTTTACTTTATGGAAACCACAATAAATGAAATTCAGGTAAGTTACACTTCTAAATTCCTGTCTAAAGACCCCATCTCTACAAGTACTGAGGCATTTCGTTATGCCATAAAAATCTGGAATATGGATACTATTGATCTGTTTGAAGAATTCAAGGTACTCTATCTGAATAAAAACAATATGGTCATTGGATATTATGCCCTTGGAAAGGGAGGGATAGATTTCTGTTCAGTAGATGTAAGACTACTTTTATCAGTAGCTCTTACTACTAATTCTACTGGTTTTATCATCGTGCATAACCACCCCAGTGGGAAACTAATGCCCAGTGAAGCAGATAAAAAGATTACAAAACAGATACAGGACTGCTGTAAAATTATGAACTTGGGACTTTTAGACCATTTAATAATCAGCAGTTCAGGATATTTTAGTTTTATGGATGAGTGTATGATGTAATTGAATGGGTTTTTTTACTAAATTTACCATGTTGCCATTTATGGCAGATATTATATTATAGCTTTTTTTGAACTTTAAACAATTAATTTATGGAAGATTATATTCACTATCTTGACTCAGCAGCTATTTCATTAGGAGATATGCATTTCAGTAATGGGGACTATTTTAGGGCTTCAATTGCTTATTCTAAAGGACTTAACCAGTTACAAAAATATAATGGAGATAGTATGGTGGCTATTGAGACAGCAGCATATCTCTCTAGAAAAATAAAGGAATGTAACTCAAAGTCAGAAATACCACCTTACAGAAGAAAGTCTTTTTCAGATTGGTCTTCTAATCTTTAATCCTTTAATAGATCTAAGATAGAGACTTCAAGGGCATCAGCTAACCTGTAAAGAGTGAAGATGGTGGGATTAGTTCTACCAGATTCAATTCTTGAAATATTGGTTACATCAATATCACCCTGCATCTTTCCAACAAGATCCAGTTGAGTAAGACCTTTATCAAGTCTTACTTTTCTGATCTTTTTACCAATATTTTTTAAAAGTTCCGCTTTATCCACCTGCCATTTTTGACAGGTTAAAAATGAAGAATAAATACGTCTAAGTTAATGCCATATATGGCAATACCATTATTATGAAAACATTTTTCAAAATTCTTTTAAGCTTTTTATTACTAAATTTTGGAGTAG
This sequence comes from Kaistella sp., assembly GCF_032060305.1. Taxonomy (NCBI): domain Bacteria; kingdom Pseudomonadati; phylum Bacteroidota; class Flavobacteriia; order Flavobacteriales; family Weeksellaceae; genus Kaistella; species Kaistella sp. Next base: position 41,824 of record NZ_DAMBHK010000012.1, read on the forward strand.
CACTTGTACGAACCGCATTTAGCGTACAAGATCAGCTATTCATTGAAAGAAGTTATTACGACGAAATGCACAGTGTTACATTCTTTGGAGGTGCACTAATCATCATTTTGGGAAGCATCTTCCTGGTCTATGCTTTATCCTTTCTAGCTAAGAGTAAAAAAAGTAAAATCATTTTAGGCTCTTTAATTTCCGCAATTATCATTTTGATTTATTATATAAGTGAGAAAAGAAAATTTGATGAAAATTTTAATGATGAAATAGTTGAAGTTCAAGAAGTAGGGGAAGTTGATGAAATAACTGAAGAGCCTGCTACGTTTACTTCTGTAGAGGAGGGCGTGTATGCTTATCAAGGTAAGTTAATAAAGTTTTTATCCCCTTTTGAACTTGATGAAAGATCTGCATTGGACTCCTTATTTATGCTTAAAACAAATAGATCAGATAATTTTGCTCTAAATTTTATAGAATTTGATGCAACTATAGCGAAGAATAAATTCCAGCCAGATCAAGTGGAGGCTATGGAAGAAAATTTCCGTAATTATTTTATGCCTAAAAAAATGATTGAGCTAACTTTTAGGGAAGCCTTTGGAGTGGATATTCAACCAGATGAAATTAATGTATCACGGGCGGATGAAACCTACTGCACACTAAGCTGTACTAAAAATGGTTACATTGGTAGTGCAATCTTCCAAACCAAAGGTCAGTATCAATCTGTATTAATTTCAATATGGAAAGATCCTCACGGGCAAAAATATTTTGAAGATCTGATTGAATCCACAGAGATAATCAATTAATATGGAAAAAGAGAAGAAATGGGAACGTCTGGAAAATAGTTTCCTAAAATATGTAGGAGCAGTAGGCAATGTTATTGCCGAATTATTTGAAGATATACTAGGAGTATTAGTGTATAAAGATGGTAAGTATGCATATATATGGGGTTCCTTCCTTTTTATGATGATTAACGCAGCTCCAGCACTTTACTACTTATTTTTTAATGACATGGAGAGTTATTACAAAAAGGGAAGTTATGATGAAAACGGTGATTATTCTTCAGATCATGACATTTTAGGTGTTTCAATATTAATTTTCTTGGGATGTTTAGTTTTTTTTCTTGTAAAAGAAAGTCGAAAAATACTCAATTCCTCAAGAAAATAATTAATCAGTTTAAACCACTCTCCAAGGAGTGGTTTTTTAATACCATTTAAGCATGATTACACTACCATTTAAAATTGGGGAAAAGTATGAAAAATGGGAATTCGTATTAGACATTACAAGAGATAAAATTACAGGATATGACACTTATACTATCAGCAAGGAATTCTATTGTAGTGATTCAATATCTCAGATAGAATTAACATTTGAACTGGATATTCTTGTGGTCATAACCTTTCTTTGTAGCAGAGCCTATAAAGAAGAACTGGTAAAAAGCACAAAGAATAATACTCTTTATTCTAGGAGAGACAGTAAAATTCTTCATGTGAGTACAGTAAACACGTATCTCTGGTATGTATTAGAAGCTAAAGAAGATGAAATCTTACTTACCTATGGAAAACCTAAAGTGATAAAAAAGCTATTCAGTTTTTTACCTTAAAAGGCATACTTTTCGGCATACCTAAGATTAAATGCATTTGTAAGTCATTAAGTAGTCTCTCCTTAAGCTACCTATAATTTACTGATTATTAGTATTTTGGG
>NZ_DAMBHK010000013.1:0-4586 GCF_032060305.1 Kaistella sp.
ATCTTTCCCGGATCTTTTGCACGGTGTTTTGCCAGATCATCCTCATCTCTGTAAAATTCACGCCGAACGCCTGAAGTGTGGTGACCAATGAGAACAGTTTTCGCACAAACAAGTATCGGCTTTCTTTCTGACCGCACAAAATCGACGGCTTTTTTCATGGCTTCGAAACTCTCTATAAAATCGGTTCCGTCCACACGCATTCTGTTTAATCCCACAAAACCCGCAGCATAATCGTACGCATCTGAAGTTCTTGCTTCTTCTTTTGTTACTGAAATTCCCCATTCGTTATCCTGAATAAGAAATATAATGGGCAGCTGATGCAGGGCCGCAAACTGAAATGCTTCAGCAACTTCACCCTCGGTCACAGAATTGTCGCCTAAACTGCAGACAACAACAGGATTTTGGTCATAAGTTTCAAGATTGAATTCCTGAATATATTTAATTCCCTGTGCAATTCCGGTGGTAGGAATCGCCTGCATACCAGTGGCGGAACTTTGGTGAATTATTTTTGGTAAATCTTCTTCGCGACTCGACGGGTGTGAATAATAGGAGCGGCCGCCGGAAAAAGGATCATCGGCTTTAGCTAAAAGCTGGAGCATTAAGCGGAAGGGCTCAAAACCAATTCCAAGCAGTAAACTTTCGTCGCGGTAGTATGGTGAAACCCAGTCGTCCTTTGTTAGCTGGTAAGCTGTAGCCAACTGAATGGCTTCGTGTCCGCGTGAGGTGCTGTGAACATACTTGGTGATATTCCTATTTTCTTCATAAATGTCGGCCATTGCTTTTGCCAGCATCATGTGATTAAAGGCTTTTAATAAAATCTCTTCTGATACGTGTTTTTTTGTGCCTATTTCCATATAAAACAAATATAAAAATTTTAATGAGAATAATAAAACTACTGTTTGTGGGAACTGGATGAATAGCTGAGAAAACTGCTATCTGCAATTATTTCACAAAAGTGGTGTAAACACGATCTATTAATGGCTGAAAATATTATGATTTGATAAAAGAAAATCCAAAAAACTAAATTATTCTAAATTTCATTTATTTATTATATATTTGGAAGACAATTTTAAAATAACGACATATGAAAAAATTATTACTTTCTTGCTTACTTGGTTTAGGGATTGGTGCTCATGCACAACTAAACTATGTAGGCGATTTTGAAGAAGCCACTAATGTGGGACAGTATGCACAGTTCGGAGGTGGAACAATCGCAGCAGCTGCTGCATGCTCGGGAACATTAGGTGGTCAGTTGGCCATTGGTGGCACCGTTACACAAACCGGATGGATGGTTTTAAATGATGTTCTTGAAGAAGAATTTGGTAAAATCAATAACGGCCAGGAAGCGGCTATAAGTTTTAATTACAAAAAGGCAGCCGGAGTAACCGGAACTTTGTACGCAGCAGTATTTACCTACGTTGCAGCTTCTAACGCATGGAACATCGAATATGTTAGCACGGGCACAGTTTTGGGAAGTGCAGCGATTACAACATGTACTCAAAAAACCGGGATAATTCCTGCAGGTAAAATGCAGCCCGGGCAATCTTATGGGTATGGTGCATGGTTTGTTCCATCTGGCTCAACCACCGGGAATGTATTTGTAGATGATTTATCAATAGTTCAACAGTCTGTAACTGCAGTTCCTGCTTGTACAACATTTACGAATCCAACATCGGGAGCTGTTTTGCCGTCAGGAACCAATACCTTCACTTGGCAAGCAGTGCCAACCGCAGTAAATTACATCCTTACGGTGGGTACAACACCTGGTGGAAATGATGTTTTTGGAGGTGTGGTGGCAGGAACCTCTCAGAATGTAGCGCTTGCACCTAATACAACTTATTACACAACAGTAACACCTTGGAATACAGTAGGGGAAGCTTCAGGCTGTACAGGAATTACGTTCTCAACCAATAATGTCATTACTTACTGCGGTCCGTTAACTTCCAGCGCGCCTACGGCTGTAGCACCTATAAAATCAGTGAACTTTGCGGGAACTACCAAGACTTCAGATGCTACAGCAACAACAATTGGGGCATTCCCTGCGTATGAAGATTTTACAACAACAATTTTTGAAGTTAAAGATAATGTAACATCCCTTCCGCTTACTGTATTAGGAACCACTAACGGAAATCCTGTAAATGGCTGGGCAATGTCGGTATTTATTGACTGGAACAGCGATGGTGATTTTGATGATGCAGGTGAGTCTTATTTCAATACTACTGCTACAATGATCAGAAAGGTTAATTTGCCTGATAATCCAATTTCATTAACCGGTAATATTGCAATTCCTGCAGGAACTTCTTATGGACAGAAAAGAATGAGGGTTAAATATAATTTCTCAGGAACAGCAATTCATACCTCATTGGTATCTGCTTGCGCTCAAATGGGTAACGGACAAGCAGAAGATTATACAATCAATTATCAACAATTCCTTGCGGTAGACGATCTGAATAAGTCGAATGTTTCTGTTTATCCAAATCCATTTACCGATGTAGTTAAAATCTCCGATATCAAAGGAGTAAAATCAATCAATATCGTAGATGCATCAGGCCGAACTGTGAAAACCTTGGCACCTGCTGCTGAGCTAAACCTCGGGCATCTGAAATCAGGAATGTATTTCGTGAATTTACAGTATGCTGACGGTTCTGTAAAAACAGTGAAGTCAATTAAAAAATAAGATTTTTAATAATTAATAGAAGGCGGCAGATTTATCTGTCGCTTTTTTTTGCACCTATTTTATAAGAACTGATATCAATTTTTTATGTTTTAGCAGCTTTTTTCTAAACATATTTTACCCTAATTTTACCAAAATTCTTCTTTATAATGTATTTAATTTTCGATACCGAGACTACAGGTTTACCAAAAAATTTCAGCGCACCACTCTCTGATTCCGACAACTGGCCCAGAATGGTTCAGATTGCGTGGCAGTTGCACGACCGGAACGGGAATCTGCTAGAAAATCAGGATTATATCATCAAACCTGAAGGATATGATATTCCTTTCAACGCTACCAGGATTCATGGGATTTCTACTAAAATGGCTAAGGAAGAAGGTCGTGATCTCGCAGAGGTTTTGGCGGAATTTCAGGAAGTTTTAAAGAAAACTGAAGTGGTTGTAGGGCACAATATTGATTTCGATTATAATATTGTAGGTGCTGAATTTCACAGAAAAGATTTTGAAAATACACTTGAAAAAATTCCATCTGCAGATACCATGGAGCTTGGAACCGATTTCTGTAAACTCGGCGGTGGAAAAAACGGCAGATATAAATCACCAAAATTAGTCGAACTCTACGAAAAACTCTACAATGAAAAATTCGATGAAGCACACAATGCGGCAGCCGACGTAAACGCAACGGCACAGATTTTCTTCGAAATGATGCGGATTGGTGTTATTCCGGCGGAAAAAATCAAAATGTCCGATTCAGAACTTCAGGATTTCATCAGCAATCATCCTAATCCTTTCCCGCCATTTGCGATTATTATCAGAAGGCAGGTGGCGGCTTCCAAAAAGAAGAAAAAAGTTGATTTTGGTGATACCGACGAGATTGAAATCGGCGATTATTTCAATTTCCATAACCACAGTATTTACTCATCATTGCAGGCTTCAACGCATATTTCTGATCTTGTAAAAAAAGCCTTATTCAATAATTTTTCGGCGGTAGGATTGGTTGATTTGGGGAATATGATGGGCGCTTTCAAGTTTGTTTCCGAAGTGGAGAAAGCCAATGCAAACATTAAAAAAGCATATAAAGAATACGAAGAAAATAAATTAAAAGCCCAGGAAGAAGGCAGGGAATTTACCGACACCGAACCCAGAAAAGAACCGCTGATTCCGGTAATTGGCTGCGAGTTTTATATTTCTGACCGGCCGGAGCAGAAACAGTTTACCAAAGATGATCCCGACCGCAGGACCAATGTGGTTTTACTTGCGAAAAATTTTAACGGATATAAAAATCTGGCAAAACTTTCGAGTTTAGGCTATGTTAACGGCTTTTATTTTGGTGTTCCGAGGATTTCAAGGCAGATGATTGCCGAATATCGTAAAGATGTTATCGCCCTTACAGCCGGAACTTTCGGAGATATTCCCAATACCGTTCTTGAATTTGGTGAACAGAAAGGAGAGGAAATTTTCCGGTGGTGGAAAGATACTTTTGGTGACGATTTTTACGTACAGATCCAGAATCATGAAGTGGAGGAAGAGGAGCATTTAAATGAAGTTTTGCTGGAATTTGCAGAGAAATATGATGTGAAGATTTTGGCACAGAATGAAACATTCTACACCGAAAAAGAAGATGCCAATATTCAGGATATTTTATACTGTATTAAAGATGGTGAGAAGCTTTCTTCGCCTGTAGGTAAGGGTTTTGGCAAAAGACGCGGGCTTCCGTCCAACGAATTCTACATTAAAAACAGTGATGAACTGAAGCTGGCTTTCATCCAGTTCCCTGATGCTTTTGAAGCGTATTCAGAATTTTTGGCAAAGTTTGAACCCTATACTTTAAAACGTGACGTTCTCCTTCCCGAGTTCGATATTCCTGAGGAATTTTTAAGTAAAGAAGATAAAATTGACGGCGGAAAACGCGG
>NZ_DAMBHK010000013.1:4686-42813 GCF_032060305.1 Kaistella sp.
ATATTCCTGAGGAATTTTTAAGTAAAGAAGATAAAATTGACGGCGGAAAACGCGGCGAAAACGCTTATCTCAGACATTTAACTTATGAAGGCGCAGCAAAAAGATATGGCGAAATTACTGATGAAATAAGGGAGCGGCTGGATTTCGAACTCGAAGTTATTGCAAACACCGGCTATCCCGGCTATTTTCTTATCGTTCAGGATTTCTGTAACGAAGCCCGCAAAATGGGCGTATGGGTTGGCCCTGGGCGTGGTTCTGCTGCCGGATCTGCCGTAGCGTACTGTACAGGAATCACCAATGTGGATCCTATTAAATATGATTTACTATTTGAGCGTTTCCTGAATCCAGAAAGGATCTCAATGCCGGATATTGATATCGATTTCGATGACGAAGGACGAGATAAAATCATAAAATGGGTGGTTGAAAAATACGGTAAGACCAATGTTGCCCAAATTATCACTTACTCAGTGTTAGGCGGGAAATCAGCCATAAAAGATGCCGGTAGGGTACTCGATATTTCAATTCCGGAAACCAATAACATAGCGAAACTCATTCCCTCAACTCCAGGGATGAATATTGCGAAAGCTTTTGCAAAATTCGATAAATTAAGTCCTGAAGATAAAGTTCTGGCTCAGGAAATGAAAGATATCCTCGAAAACAAGCAGGATTCCAGATTTGGAGTGCTCTCGGCAGCGCAGCGTATGGAAGGTTGCATCCGAAATACCGGAATTCATGCCTGCGGTGTGATTATAACTCCGGAAGATATTTCGAATCTTGTCCCGATCACTATTGCAGCAAAAGATCCGGATATTTTAGTGTCACAGTTCGATAACTCGGTAGCTGAAAGTGCAGGCCTCCTGAAAATGGACTTTTTGGGTTTGCGGACTTTAACCATCATTAAACACGCCATTAAACTCATCAAAGAACGCCACGGAATCGAAATTAATCCGGATGAAATTCCCCTGGATGATCTCAAAACCTATCAGCTGTTCCAGGAGGGGAGAACCATTGGGATTTTTCAGTATGAAAGTCCCGGAATGCAGAAATACATGCGCGAACTGAAACCTACTCAGTTTGCGGATTTAATTGCCATGAACGCGCTTTACCGTCCCGGACCTATAAAGTACATCCCGAATTTCATCAACCGTAAAAATAAGCTGGAAGAAACGGTGTACGATTTAAAGGAAACCGAAGAATTCCTCGCAGAAACTTACGGAATTACGGTTTATCAGGAACAGGTAATGCTTTTGTCTCAAAAATTGGCGAATTTTACCAAAGGTGAAGCCGATACATTAAGAAAAGCGATGGGTAAGAAAGACCGCGCTACACTCGACAAAATGTATCCGAAGTTTATGGAAGAAGGCGAAAAAAACAACCTCGCTGTTGATAAACTCAATAAAATATGGAAAGACTGGGAGGCATTTGCCGAATACGCCTTCAATAAATCCCACTCAACCTGCTATGCGTTGATTGCCTACCAAACTGCTTATCTCAAAGCCAATTACCCGGCTGAGTATATGGCAAGTGTAATGACGAATAACCTGAACAATACCAAGCAAATCACCATGTTTATGGAGGATTGCAAAAGTATTGGAGTGGATGTTTTGGGTCCTTCGGTGAACGAATCGCAGTATGAATTCTCGGTAAACGAAAAAGGCCAGATCCGTTTCGGCTTGGGAGCGATTAAAGGAATTGGTGAAGGACCGAGTGAAGCGATTGTAAATGCAAGAAAAACGGAAAGATTCAAAAATATTTATGACTTTTTTGAAAGAATACCATCGTCACAAATGAACAAAAGAGTGGCAGAGAGTTTGGTGGTTGCAGGCGCTTTCGATGAGGTCGACCGTTATCACCGTGCGCAGTATTTCGATATCGATATTGCTGGAAAAACCAATATCGAGAAACTTTTACGTTACGGACAGAGTTTTCAGGATACCAAAAATGAAGTAGAAAATTCGCTGTTTGCCGATTTTGCCGACGAGGTGAAAATTGAGCCACCTAAAATAAATCCTGCCCCAGAGTGGCAAAGCATGCACAAACTCAATAAAGAAAAGGAAATCATAGGATTTTATCTGTCTGCGCATCCGCTTGATGAGTATAAATTCCAGTTTCAGTTTATTCAGGGTGCTTTAGGCAAAAAAGAAATCCTCGAAGGCAAGAAAGATGAAGTTGCGGAACTCGAAAAAATTATTCTTCCGGTTGACATTGCCGATACGACAGATTCGGATGACGAACTCATCGATATTCCGGGTGAAATTTTAAGCGGAGATGAAGAAGTTTTAATTGAGGAACCGACAAAAAAAGCAGAACCAAAAGGCAGTTTTAATTTCCTGAATCTGGATGAAGTTGAAGCTTTCAAAGATACCGTTTTTGCCAGCCAACAGCCTGATTTGTTCAATGATGAAAAAATGAGCTGGAAGGAGAAACAGGCCATGAAAAATAATTCACCCGAGTATATGGTTGCCGGATTGGTCACCGAATACACTGTACGCGACGGGAAAAACAGCGGCGAAAAAGTAGCTTTCATCACCCTGGAAGATTACAGCGGAAGTTATGGTTTCCGGCTTGGAGACCGCGACTATATGAGGCTTCGTGACCGGATCGATGTACAGCGGTTTGTCATTTTCAAGATTAAATTTTCGCAGGCAAAAGACGGCAGAGTCTTTGTAAATATTTCGGATGTGATTGATCTGAAAGATGCTTTTGAAAAGTTTGCTAAAAAAATGACAATTGTGGTAAATCTGCAGGATCTTCGCAGAGAAGATATTGAGTTTTTCAAAAATAATTTTTCAGAAAACAAAGGCGAACAGAGGCTTAATTTCTTTGTAAAAAATCCCGAAGACCAGTCAACCATCGAACTCATGGCAATGAAAGCGCACATTGAAATTAACGGAGATCTGCTGGAAGTAATTCACGATATGCATAAATATGAGGTATTTCTGAATTAAAATTTCACAATAGATTTTAAGACACTTTAAATAGGCAAAGAGTAGGACAGTACCGAACTTCGGTGCTGTCTTGTTTTTTTTTAACAAATGTTAACGAGTTGTTAATTTGCTCATAATTAGTAAGTTTGGGTGATTTTACGGTAATCGGAGCGCGATAAAATCATTATTTTCGTAAAACCAAACACAAATTCTATGAAAACTGAAATTATTCTTTTTGATAATCACTGTCTGTATCTTGAGGCGATGGGTTGTTTGTTGGATAAAAATGGTTTTGGTGAAAAATACAGTTACACCATTACCACCGAAGCCGATGAGCTTGAAAATTTAATTAAAGAAGAATCTCAAATTGCGGTTCTTAATATTTTAGGATTCAGTACCAATGATGCGTTGGCTATGATCGAAAAGTTGATGGCTCTTAACGCTCAGTTAAAAATTATTATTCTTTCGGCCAATATAGATGTTAAAAACATCAAGAAATTTTTCGACCGAGGCATCAAAAGTTTTCTCAGCAAAAGTACCGACGCCGCAGAATTCGTGCTTGCATTAAATGAAGTAATCGCGGGCCGGATCTTTCTAAATGAAGAAATAAAAAATATACTTTACAATTTTATCTGTAATCTCGAAGATTCAAATGAGAAAAAAATTGGTACTTTCGAAGAACTTACCGTACGCGAAAGAGAAGTTCTCGACCTCATTTGTGAAGGTTTCAGGACTAAGGAAATTGCGGATAAGCTATTTATCAGTACACATACAGTAGAAACGCACCGCCGGAAAATCATGCTCAAACTTGATGTCCGAAATTCCTCAATGCTCGTGAAATTCGCGGTGGATAATCACCTTGTTAATTAATGAATTAATTCTGATTATACTTAATCTCAAAAATTAAGATCATAAAAACTCTTTTAAATGCTCTAATGCTTTTAAAATGGTCTCTTCTCTTTTAGCGAAACAAAAACGGATTTTTCCCGAATCCGATGGCTCATGATAAAAAGCAGAAATAGGGATTGTTGCAACTTTTGCGTGTTCGGTAAGCCATACTGCGAATTCCTTTTCAGGCTTTTCTGAAATATTTCCATAGCTCATAATCTGGAAATAGCCGGCTTCTGCTTTTTCTGTAAATGTGAACGGCAGATCCTTAAAAGATTCAATAAAGAAATCCCTTTTTTGCTGCATGAATTTGCTGTTTTCTTCTGCATCGAAAATTTCTAAATATTTGGCGATTGCATATTGTGCAGGCGCATTCACACTGAAACTCAAATACTGATGTACCCGCCGGTAAGCCCGCGAAAGTTCTTCGGAAGCCAATACATAACCTACTTTCCATCCGGTGATGTGAAACATTTTCCCGAACGAAAAAATACTGAAACATTTTTCCCTGAGAACAGGATGCTGAAAGGTGCTGTAAAACCTGCGCTCATCGTAAGTGAGGAGATCATACACTTCATCAGAAATTAAAATAATATCGGTGTTGGAAATGAGATTTGCGAGTTGATCCCAGTCTTCTTTTCTCCAGACTTTTCCGGAAGGATTATGGGGTGAATTTACAATGATCGCTTTGGTTTTAAGACTGATGACTTGCTTGAGTGCATCAAAATCAATTTCAAAATTATCCTTCAGCTTCACATATACCGGGATTCCACCGTTAACTTCTATAGAAGGAACATACGAATCGTAGCAGGGTTCCAGTACGATAACCTCATCACCTGGGCCAAGAATGGCCGCCAAGGCTGTGTAAATTGCGTAGCTTGCTCCGGGAGAAACTGTAATATTTTCCTTAGAAACCGAAATCTTACGTTTCAAATTAAATTCAGATAAATTCTCAACCAACATTGGCAGGCCTGACATGGGTGCATATTGGTTGAAATTTTTCTCGGTCCCTTCGCATAGAAGTTTTTTCAGTCTGTCGTCAATATCATAATCCGGAAAACCTTGCGAAAGATTCACAGCGTTATATTTCAGCGCTAAAGCCGACATTTCCGAGAAAATTGTAAGGTCACTGCCTGAATGTTTTCTTTTAATCATACTCAAATTTATAATAATGGTTTCGAAACTTAATCTGAAAAAAAATGCTATTTTTAAACTTTACAAAATAAATTTATGAAAAACATCCTGATTCCGCTGCTTTCGGCAGTTTTGTTAACAAGTTGTGCCACGGTAAATTATACGTATGATGGCAATGCTTTCAAAAAATCTATGCGCACGATTACCCAAGATGATTTAAAGAAAAACCTTTATGTAATTGCTTCGGACGAAATGGAAGGTCGCAACACGGGAAGTGCCGGACAGAAAAAAGCAGGCGAATACATCATCAAACAGTACAAGGAAATGGGCGTTCCTTACCCAACGCCGATGAGTTCTTATTACCAGACTGTGCCTGCAGAATTTCTCAACGCGAAAAGAGGTAAAGGCCTGCCTGAATCCGAAAATATTCTGGCATTTATAAAAGGCAGCGAAAAACCAGATGAAATTATTGTAATTTCTGCACATTATGATCATGTGGGAACACAAAACGGTGTTGTTTACAACGGTGCAGATGATGATGGAAGCGGTACAGTTGCTCTCATTGAAATTGCTGAAGCTTTTCAGTATGCTAAAAAGGCTGGCCATGGCCCGAAACGTTCGGTTCTGTTTTTACATGTAACCGGCGAAGAACATGGGCTTTTGGGATCTGATTACTACTCGGAAAATCCGGTTTTTCCATTGGCAAATACAGTAACGAATCTTAATATTGATATGATTGGAAGATGCGATCCCGCGAATTGTGGTAAAGATTATGTGTATGTGATCGGTTCGGAAATGTTGAGTTCTGACCTGAAGAAAATTAATGAGGCGGCCAATAATAAAACTACCAAAATGGAGTTGAATTACAAATACGACGAACCTAATGATCCGCAAAGATTATATTACAGATCAGATCATTATAATTTTGCAAAGCACAATATTCCGGTAGCTTTTTTCTTTGACGGAATTCATGAAGATTACCACAAACCAACTGATGATGCTGATAAAATAGATTACAACGCATTGCAGAAACGTACCCAATTGGTTTTTGCCACCGCCTGGGAACTGGCAAACCGAAAAGACCGCATTGTGGTTGACGGTAAAAATAGCAGGTAATTTTTGGGTAATAAAAAAATAGATCCGTTGCTTTTGCAGCGGATTTTTGTTTTTGTAAATTTGATTTCCGGCTCCATAGTTCAACGGATAGAATAGAAGTTTCCTAAACTTTAGATCCAAGTTCGATTCTTGGTGGAGTCACGATCCTTAGATAAGAGAATCCGCTGTTTAGCAGCGGATTCAATAGATAAGGATCTCATTTTTTTTAGTTAGACAACAACAAAAAAGAGAAGCCGACGGTGCTTCTCTTAAATTTTTATATCAATTTAATGGTATTGCTGTGAATGTTGAAAAAGATAATTACTTTCATTTCAATCTATTTTCAGAGTAAAAGTAGCAATTATTCTGATACACAATGTAAATTTAGTGTTAAAATTCACAGCTTATCCACATTTTTTTGTGGATAACTCGTTTGTTTTATAGTTTTTCCAACAAAAATTTACCGGTATGCGATTTTTTATTCTTCACCAAATCTTCAGGAGTTCCCGCGAAAACCACTTCGCCGCCGTATTTTCCGGCTTCGGGACCGATATCAATGATGTAATCTGCAGATTTAATAATATCGGGCTGATGTTCAATAACGATAACCGAATGTCCCAACTCAATCAGAGCCTGAAGTGAAGTAAGCAGCTTCTTGATATCATGAAAATGTAAGCCCGTGGAAGGTTCATCAAAAATAAACAAGGTTTTCTCGGTTGTAACACCTTTTACGAGGAATGATGCGAGTTTTACGCGCTGAGCTTCGCCACCAGAAAGGGTAGAGGAGCTTTGTCCCAACTGCAGATATCCCAAACCTACTTCCTGAAGCGGTTTCAGTTTGGTTACAATTTTCGTTTCATTGTTTTCGGTGAAAAATTCCAGCGCTTCATCTACGGTCATATGCAGTACATCTGAAATGTTTTTTTCATCGAATTTAATTTCAAGAATTTCGTGTTTGAAGCGCGTGCCTTTACAGGTTTCACATTCCAGTTCGATATCAGCCATAAACTGCATGGATACGTTAATTACGCCTTCGCCTTTGCAGTCATCACACCTTCCGCCATCCACGTTGAATGAAAAATGTTTCGGTTTCAGGCCCTGAATTTTTGCTAATTTTTGCTTTGAAAATAAATCCCGGATATCGTCATAAGCTTTTAAGTACGTCACAGGATTAGAGCGTGATGATTTGCCGATTGGGTTTTGGTCGATCAGTTCAATGTTTTTAATGAGTTTTTTTGGGAATTCCACCGAATCGTAATCTCCTTTTTTGCCGCCCATTCCCAACTGAACCTGAATTTCGTTCGTAAGAACTTCTTTCATTAAAGTCGATTTTCCGGAACCGGAAACTCCTGAAATCACCACCAGATTTTCCAGCGGAATATCTACATCAATGTTTTTTAAATTATTTTGTCTTGCGCCTTTGATTTGTATAAATTCTTTGGCTTTTCTGCGTTTTTCAGGAACTTTAATTTCCAATTTTCCGGTGAGATATTGCGCGGTAAGCGAGTCTGAATTTTTAAGTTCTTTAAAATCCCCTGCAAAAACCAGTTCGCCGCCAAGATAACCTGCTTCCGGGCCGATATCGATGATATGATCTGCGGCTTTCATCACGTCTTCATCATGTTCTACCACAATCACGGTATTTCCTAAATCTCTAAGGTTTTTCAGTACTTCAATCAGGTTTTCGGTGTCGCGGGAATGCAGTCCAATTGAAGGTTCGTCGAGTATATAAATGGAACCCACAAGTGAACTTCCCAAACTTGTTGCCAAATTAATTCGCTGGCTTTCACCACCTGAAAGCGTGTTCGAAGTTCTGTTGAGCGTTAAATAACCAAGTCCTACTTTTTCAAGAAATTCGAGTCTTGTTGTAATTTCATAAAGCAGTCTTTTTGCAATTTCTGCGTCATGTTTACTGAGTTTCAGTGATTTTATGAGCGGTAAAAGTTCATCCAGAGGCATCTCGATCATCGACTGTATATTGTGTCCGTCGATTTTTACCCATTTTGTTTCTTCACGCAGGCGCAACCCTTCGCAGGTCGGGCAAAGTGTTTTTCCGCGGAATCTGGAAAGCATCACGCGATATTGGATTTTGTACAGATTTTCTTCCAGCATTTTGAAAAAACTGTTGATTGATGGGAAGTTTCTGCTATTGTCGCCTTTCCAGAGATAGTTTTTCTGGTCTTTTGTGAGCTGATAATAAGGTTTATGAACCGGAAAATCTTTCGCTTTTTTAATGAAATCTTTTTTCCATTCGCTCATGCTTTCACCTTTCCAGCTTGCTACAGCATCTTCAAAAACCGACAAGTTTTTATTCGGAACTACCAAATCCTCATCAATGCCTATTACTTTTCCGTAACCTTCGCATTCTGGGCAGGCTCCGTACGGATTATTGAAACTGAAAAAGTGAACATTCGGTTCCATGAACTCCATACCGTCGAGCTCAAATTTGTTTGAAAATTCGGTGACTTTTCCGCTTTCTGTGTTTTTAAGAGAACAACATCCATGTCCTTCGTAGAATGCCATCTGGATAGAATCTGCCAATCTTTGCAGGAAACTTTCGTTTTCTTCATAACTGAAACGGTCGATCACGAGAAAGATTTCCATGTCTTTTTCCGGAATAAATCCGAAACTTTCCAAATCTTCAATTCCCGCTACGTTTCCATTGATTTCGAGACGGGTAAAACCAGACACTTTCAGTGTTTTAAGATGCTCTGCAAACTTAGAAACCTCAAAATGTAGGGGGCTTCTTAAAAGGAAAATTTGATTTTCTGATTTTTGAATGAAATCAATCACATCGCTTACAGAATCTTTTTTTACTTCGTTGCCTGAAACTGGTGAAAACGTGCGTCCGATTCTGGCAAAAAGAAGTTTCAGGTAATCATAAACTTCGGTTGAAGTACCTACGGTTGACCGCGGGTTTGAAGAAATAACTTTTTGCTGAATGGCTATTGACGGTGCAAGACCTTTAATATCATCAACTTTTGGCTTTTCGAGTTTGCCCAAAAACTGCCTTGCGTAAGAACTCAAACTTTCCACATATCTGCGCTGTCCTTCCGCATAAATCGTGTCGAAAGCAAGCGACGATTTTCCGCTTCCCGAAACTCCTGTAATTACAATAAGTTTGTTTTTAGGAAGCAGAACATCAATGTGTTTCAGGTTATTCAGATGTGCGTTTTTTACGAAAATCTGTTTTTTAATATCAATATCTGTAGTTGTGGTCATGACTAAAATTAAAGCTCACAAAATTACGGATTTTTTCACCGAAAATGCTGAGAACATTCTTTTTAAATCATGTTAATTGTGAAATAAGAATTCAAATATCAGCACATCTTCCAGCGTGCATCTGTTAATTTATATATGAAAAATATTGAATTATCATGATTTTCCTAACTAATATTTGTCATAAAAATTGCGTTCTTTTTTTGTTGAGTTGTTATTTATATTTGCCGCTTATTTTACTGTAACTAATCATGAATGCACTGTTTTCTGTTCTTTTTATGATTGTTGTTTTCATTGTAAACCATATCAAAATTTAATAAAAGTGAAAAAAATAGTTTTAAGTATTTTGCTCGTAGGAAACATTCTGCAGTTTGCTGCCCAATCAAAAGAAAGCGAAATTGACGAAGTAAATATCCAGGGGAAATTTCTTACGCTTCCCGTAAAAAAGGTGAATGAAAACGTAACGGTAATCCGTCGCGAACAAATTATAAACTCGCCAGCCAAAAGTGTTGAAGAAGTTTTGGCTCAGTTTACTGGTTTTGATATCCGCCGAAGAGGCGGTAACGGCGTTCAGGCAGATATTTCTCTGCGTGGCAGCAGTTTCGAGCAGGTTCTAATCTTGGTGAACGGTATCCGGATGAGCGATTCGCAAACCGGACATAATTCAATGAATCTTCCGTTCGACCTGGCTTCAGTGGAAAGGATTGAAGTTATAAAAGGTCCGTCAGCACGAAGTTTCGGTCAAAATGCATATGCTGGCGTTGTAAACATCATTACAAAGACAAGCGATGAGGAAAAAGTAATTGTTTCCGCTAACGGCGGAGATTTTGGAACCTATTCTTTAGGAGTCGGCGCAAACTTTGGGAGTCCGAAAATTTCCAGTTTTATTCAGGTGAATACTTCGTCATCAGAGGGTTACCGGTATAATACCGATTATAAAATCAACAATGTTTATTATCAGAACGAAATTCCTCTGCAAAACGGAAATCTGAAATTCCAGGCCGGTATTCAGGAAAAGAAATTTGGTGCAAACGGTTTCTATGCTTCGCCCAATGCCAAAGATCAGTACGAAGAAATCCAGACTTCAATCGTAAGTTTGGGGCTTACACAGAGCTTCAGCAATTTTAAATTCAATTCAAATATCTATTGGAGAAGAGGGCAGGATATGTACGAATATGTCCGCAACAAACCCGAAATCTACAGAAACATGCACATAGGGAACAACATTGGTTTTGAAGCCAACGGAACCTATCATTCTGGCTTGGGAAATACTGGTTTGGGAGTCGAACTGCGCAAAGAATTTTTGGCAAGCAACAATCTTGGACATCGCGAGCGGTTTATTACTCAACTTTTCCTGGAGCATCATTTTTCTTTCATTCAGAATAAACTGAACATTTCTCCCGGAGTTTCGTGGGCCAATTATGCAGAAGAAGGAAACTTTTTCTATCCAGGTTTGGATGTAGGATTTAATATTACAGAAAACCATAAAATCTACGGAAACATCGCTAAAGTCAACAGGATTCCAACTTTTACCGATTTGTATTATGTGAGCAAGACCGAAACAGGAAATCCGGACTTGAAGCCCGAACATGCTTTGGCTGCAGAATTGGGTTACCGTTATCAGCAAAATAATTTTGTCGGAAAAATAAGCGGTTTCCTCAGAAATTCAAACAATTCGATCGACTGGGTGAAACAAAATACAAATGACATCTGGAAAGCCGAGAATATCGGCGAAATCGATACAAAAGGTTTTGAGATTGAACTGGGCCAGCATTTCGATTCGTTTGTGAAATCTTATTCAGTAGGATATACATTCCTCGAAACTAAAAACAGCCAGCCTGAACATTTGATCTCAAGATACGTGATGGAGAATCTTAAACATCAGTTTGTTGGGAAACTGGAGAACCGTTTTCTTAAGCATTTCACAAGTCAGCTCATTTACCGGTACAATGAAAGGGTAACAACAGGCAGTTACCAGACTTTAGATGAAAAACTAAGTTATGATTTCCGGAATTTGAATCTGTACGTTTTAATCAACAATATCACCAATTCCGATTATACCGAAACATTCGGGATTCCGATGCCGAAACGCTGGTTTCATGTAGGTTTTACGTATAAAATTGCACTTTAAAGCTTTAAATTTCAGAAGCATGAAAATTGGCAGTCTGTATTATATTTTATTAATATTCAGATAATTATTTTAATTTTGCGGGATGAAAAACAAAGTATATTTCATTATTATTTTTCTTTTATCTTTCTCGGCAAACGCGCAGCAGGAGCATGTTTCGAGTTTTAATGCCTTAACGGTAACCTATAAATTTCATCCGAAATTTTTTCTTTATGCTGAAGGCCAACTGCGCGGGATTGAAGATTTTTCTTATCCCGATTACTATGAAATTAAAGGAGGAGTAGGTTATAATCTTACAAAAAATCACAAGCCGTTTATCGGTATTGGGCGCTACGGAAATTACAAAAACCATGTGATGGATAAAGAAGAATTCCGGGTTTGGCTGCAGGATGTGATCGATCTGAAATCTGGCAAATTCAAATTTGAAAACCGTTTCCGAGCCGAAAAAAGCTGGTTTTATGAGCCGTTGAAAGACGTGCATTCCGACAGAATCAGGCTCAGGTACAGGCTTAATATTTCAGTTCCTCTAAATGCTGATACGGTAAAACCAGGGACTGTTTTTGCAAATGCTTACGATGAAGTTTTCTTTGTAACTACAGAAAAACCTTTGTTTGCAAGAAACAGGGTTTATGGAGGTTTTGGCTACCAGATCGATGAAAATTTCGGGATTGCGACCGGTTACCTCTGGCAAAGGGAATTAGCCCAGTCCGGTAACAAAAATCTGCACTTTCTCTATCTCGCACTGAACATTACGATTGACGGTTCCGACGATAAAGACTATCAATTCCCGGGGGCTGACTAATGTTGATAACTTTTAACCGAATTGCTTCTTAATTACAAAGTTTGTTTCCTTTTTTTGCTTCAAATTCATATATTTGTCAAAATAATTTTTTATATGTAACGCTTGCGTTCCATTTGTCCTTTTTTAAAATAAATATATCCAAATGAAATTTATTGTTGCAAGTGGGGAATTACAGAAAGCATTAAACACTGTAAGTGGAGTGATTTCAAGTTCCCAGTCAAGACCAATTCTTGAAAATTACCTGTTTGAAATCGAAGAAAACAATCTTAAAATAACTGCTTCCGACGGCGAAACTACTTTGGTAACTTCACTGGAAGTAAAATCTGATGATACCGGTAAATTCGCAGTTCCTGCCAAGATTTTTCAGGATTTCGTGAAAACTTATGGTGAGCAGCCTTTAACTTTATCGGTGAAGGATTCCGAAGACGGAAACGGGTCACTGCTTGAAATTTTAGATGAAAAAGACAATTTTGCTGTAGCATTAGATAATGCTGAAGATTACCCGGAATTGCCGGAATTTGATGCGTCACAAAGTGTGAAGATTTCTGCCGGAGTTCTAAGCGAAGCTCTTACCAACACTCTTTTTGCAACAAGCAACGATTCCCTGAGACCTGTAATGACTGGCGTTCTGTTTCAGTTTAAAGAAGACGAAACCAATTTTGTTTCTACAGATTCTCACCGTTTGGTGGTTTATAAAAGAACAGATTTAATCAATCCTGAACCGATAGAATTCATTATGCCAAAAAAACCTTTGGCAATCTTCAAAAATATTCTTGCGAATTCCAATGAAGATGTTACGATTGAATTCAACGAGAACATGGCGAAATTCACTTTCGGAAACAATACCTGGATCTGTAGACTGATCGATGGTAAATACCCGAATTATACCGCGGTAATTCCGAAAGAAAATCCAAATGTATTAACCATCAACAGAAATCTTTTGCTCAGCTCTATCCGCCGGGCTTCCATCATGTCGAATAAATCGACAAATCAGGTGAGATTCAAACTTTCAGGAAATATTCTTCATCTTCATGCAGAAGATACAGAGTATGCAAACAAAGCAGATATGCAGATTCCGTGTGATTATAATGGTGAGGACATCAACATCGGTTTCAGTTCTAAATTTTTAACTGAAATGCTTTCAGTATTAGTTTCCGATGATATTACCATGAAAATGTCGCAACCCAACAGACCTGGAATCATTGAGCCGGTAGATGGTTTGGATGCTGAAGAAAATATACTGATGCTTTCAATGCCGGTAATCGGGATGTAAGTTGAAGATAAAAACAATATCAATTGAGATTTGAAATTTTTTCAGATCTCAATTTTTTTTTAACCTGCAAAATCACGATATTTGCAAACTTATTGGGGATAAATTCAATCCCTGAATTTCAAATTATTACCGCATGAAAATTTCGAATAACTGGCTCAAAGATTATATTAAAACCGATTTAAAAACCGATAAAATCGGCGAATATCTTACCGATATCGGACTGGAAGTAGAAGGGATAGAAAAATATGAAGCCGTAAAAGGCAGTCTTGCCGGAATTGTCGTGGGTAAAGTTCTTACCTGCGAGCAACATCCTAATGCTGATAAACTAAAAAAAACTACCGTTGATGTTGGAAGCGGAAAAATTCTGAACATTGTTTGTGGTGCACCAAATGTTGCTGCCGGACAGACCGTTCCGGTTGCCGTGGTAGGAACGCCAATATATACAAAAGACGGTAATTCCTTTGAAATAAAAGAAGCAAAAATCCGCGGAGAGGTTTCACAGGGAATGATTTGCGCCGAAGACGAACTTGGTCTGAGCGATGATCATGGCGGAATTATGATCCTCGATGAAACAAAATACGAAGTAGGGAAGAACTTTGCAGATTATTTCGATCTTGCTACGGACGAAGTTTATGAAATCGGTTTAACGCCAAACAGAACCGATGCAATGTCGCACTACGGAGTTGCAAGAGATTTAAATGCATTTTTGACTTCAAATCAAATGAAAGCGGAGTTCGCAAAAGTAGCCTCGAAAACATTGGAGATTGAAGGAAGTACCGATTTTCAGCTCGAAGTTGAGGATTCGGCATTATGTCCGAGGTATATTGGCGCTGTAATCGAAAATGTACAGGTTGCCGACTCGCCGCAGTGGTTAAAACACCGCCTGAAAGCGATAGGTTTAAGTCCAATTAATAATATTGTTGATATTACGAATTACATTCTCCACGGTTTCGGCCAGCCACTGCACGCCTTTGATGCCGGTAAAATTACCGGTAAAAAAGTGAAGGTTGGAGTAAATCCTGAAGGAACCAAATTCACCACTTTAGACGGTGTAGAAAGAACTTTGAACGGTGCCGAAATCATGATTAAAGACGGCGAAAACAACCCGATGTGCATTGCGGGAGTTTTTGGCGGCCAGAATTCGGGAGTTTCTGAGAAGACCACCACAATATTTTTGGAAAGTGCATATTTTAATCCGGTTGCGGTTAGAAAAGGCGCTAAGTTCCATGGTTTGAACACCGATGCCTCTTTCCGTTTCGAGCGTGGGGTAGATCCTAACAGTACCAGAACTGCAATTACGCACGCCATTAAAATGATCGAGGAGATTGCCGGTGGGAAAATGACCGGTGGACTTTTGGAACATTATCCTGAAAAAATACAGAATAATTATGTAATTCTAAGATTTTCCAAAGTTGACCAGATTTTGGGAACCATCATGCACCGTGAAAAAATCAAGGAAATTTTGAAATCGCTTGATATTGAAATTTTAAATGAAATTCAAAACGGTCTGGAGATTTCCGTTCCTGCTTACAGAGCTGATGTTACAAGAGAAATTGATGTGATTGAAGAGATTCTGAGAATCTACGGTTATAATAAAATCGATCCTCCGCAGAAGATCTCTTTTACGCCTGTAAAACTTAGTTTCGATGATCAGGATGCTCTGGAAAATTCCTGGGCGAGAACTTTACAGAGTAACGGCTTCAACGAAGTAATGAACAATTCGCTGACTTCTGTTAAAGACGAAACCGATGCAGTAAAACTCCTCAATCCACTGAGCGGTGATTTGGCGTTTATGAGGAAATCATTATTGGAAGGACTTCTGGAGAATGCCGATTACAACATCAAAAGAAAGAACCAGGACATCAAATTCTTTGAACTGGGCAAGATTTATCATAAAAAAGAAAAATACGAGGAAAGAAAGCAGCTGGCAATTTTGGTTTCGGGAAGAAATTCCGCCGAAAACTGGTTGCAGCCAAAATCTGCTACAGATTTCTATTATCTTAAATCTTACGTAAAAATTCTTTTTGATAAACTGAATCTTGATATCGAAGAGAAACCTTTGGAAGATTCGCGATTTTCTGATGCGCTGGAACTGGTTTCAAACGGCAGAATTCTTGCCAGAGTAGGCAAAGTTTCTCCGGAATTGCTGAAAGATGCCGACATCAGTCAGGAGTGCTTTTACGCAGAAATAGAGCTGGAAGCTTGCCAGGAAATTCGTTCGAATGGCAATCTGAAATTTGTAGACATTCCAAAATTCAATAAAATAAGAAGAGATTTGGCGTTGCTGATTGATAAAGAAATATCTTACGCCGAACTTTACAAAGCAGCGAAGAAAAATCCATCGAAATATCTGAAAAACATCAATCTTTTTGATGTGTATGAAGGTAAAAATCTTCCGGAAAACAAGAAATCTTATGCGATGAGTTTCGAACTTTTAAATGAAGAAAAAACTTTGGAAGAGAAAGAGATTACAGAAGTGATGAATTCGCTTATCAAGACTTTCCAGAAACAATTCTCAGCAGAATTAAGATCTTAAAAAATTATCAAAACAGTACAAAAGCATCTCGTTTGTAGATGCTTTTTTTATGCTTCAGAAACAATAATTCTTCTTTATAGAGGTTAAATAAATATTATTTACTTAAATTTGATAAAATAAATAAAGAAGATGAAGCATGTTTTTTTAGCAATATTTGCTGCTGCAGTAATGGGTTCCTGCTCTACAATGTCGAGTTCGAAGGTTGGGAGTTCGCAGGTAAATATCGCGAATACGAAATGGACTTTGGCGGAGCAGGTAAAAGGCAAAACTCCAACCCTGAATGTAGAATCAAATAAAATTACAGGAAACGGCGGCTGCAACAGCTATTTCGGAGAACTTTCACTGGATCCAACTGCAGGAAATTTCGTGGTGAAAAATGTAGGAGCTACCAAAATGGCCTGCCAGAATATGGAAGTTGAAGATAATTACTTCCGGATGCTGAATGAAGCTACAAAGTATGTTGTGAACGGCAATACGCTGGAACTTTATAAGGGAGATCTTCTTCTGATGAAGTTCAATAAACAGTAAATTAATTTCGAAAGACAAGAAAAAAAGGAACTCAAATCGGGTTCCTTTTTTATTTCTTATTTATTCTTCGTCTTCTTCTTCATCGTATTTTGCGAGTTCTTCATCGCACCATTTGAAGGCCGCTTCTACAACTTTGGTAGCTTCATCTGCCATTGTTTCCTCATCGTCACCTTCCAAATCATCCAACCATTCAACTTCTTCCTCTTCTACATTCAGGATAAATCTTGGATATTCTGTATGAACAACAAATAAATCTTCAGGAAAATCTGAATTGTCGGCTAATAAAAATTTTGGTACTTTCATAATAATTAATTTAACTACTCAAAAATAGTAAAAATTATTGGAACTGGTTGGTATCGATCTTTATTTTTTGTAAAACTTTATATTGGATTAACGTGTTCTTTTTCAAGGTATCTTCTGCCTTGAAAGTTACATTAACTCTTGGGTTTACGGTGCTGATGAGTTCGGCGATCTGTATTTTATCGAGTTCTTTTTCATTTTCCATATAGAACTTCAACGGAATATCTTCCATCTTTTCAGATTTCAGGAATTTAGTAATTTCCCGGCGGTTTTCCAGATAATTTCCTCTCGATAACCAGGTGAAAACAAAGCCGGTCATTAAACTTAAAACCGTAATTCCGTAGGTGAATTTGCCCAGAACTGAATAGATTTTTCTGAAGTAAACAAGCCATATCGGAAAAGAAAACGGCGCCATAAGCCGGTAATCAATCGCATTCACCGAATAAAAATACTGCACGAAGTAAGAGCAGATAATTCCACTAACTCCTATAAATACAAGAAACTTTTCGGTCTCGGATAATTTGTTTTTAATGAAAAGTAAACTCAGCAGCAAAATATTAAGCAAACCAATTCCATAAATTCCGTAGTTGATGATTCCGCCGGCAGGATTGGCAATATGGATAAAGGGATTGAAGGTTGTTGTCATTCCCTGGAAAAGTTCTACCAAAAGCTTTGAAGTAGGATGAAGTCCGATATTCAAAAACTGTTCAACGTACGTTTCATTAAAATAATCGATGAATAGGAATTTATAAAGCACTACGAAAATAAGTCCGGTAAGCCCTGAGAAGATAAAGGTTTTGCCGTAATGCTTTCTGAAATTTAAAAGACCGTACAGCAGAACTCCACCGATGATGAACAGCGCCGGATAACGGATATTGTACAGAAGAATAAGCATTAAACTGAGATAAACAAATGCTTTTGCGCCCTTAATCTGTCCAATGATAATTTGTCTCGCCATATAAAGAAATACAAAAACAAAAGGCAGCATCAGCGATTCGCTCATCGTGTACGAAAAAATAGAAACAAAACTGAAAAGTCCGCCAACCAGAATGGTTTCTTTTAGGTAAAATTTCTTTTTCCAGGCGAAGTAAACAATAAAAAAATAGGCCAGAAGTCCGATGATTTTACTCGCCCAGAATTCATCAAACCCGAAGAACGTGAAGAGTTTTAAACTCAGCGGATAACCCATTGGTGTCGTGGTATTATCAATAACGGGAAACACCTTGGAAGTCCGCATAAAACGGATGGAATCAGGATTGGTGCGGCCCTTTTCATTCAGCAGAAAACGAAGAATGGTCATCACAACAGTTGCGATGACCAAAAAAATCTATATCCTGTTTTCGAGTAATTTTCTACGCATTTATCTTGTTTTAATGTATCAAAATTTACTTAGAAAACATTTTCGATACTTTTTCTGCTTTTTTACTTTCGGAATAATCATAGAATCCTTCGCCGGATTTTACACCTAATTTACCTGCGGTTACCATATTTACTAAGAGTGGATTGGGAGCGTATTTCGGATTTTTAAAACCGTCGTACATCACATTCAGAATCGCAAGGCAAACATCAAGACCAATGAAATCTGCCAGTTGCAGCGGTCCCATCGGGTGCGCCATTCCCAGTTTCATCACCGTATCGATTTCTTCAACGCCGGCAACGCCGTTGTATAAAGTCTCAATGGATTCGTTAATCATCGGCATCAGAATTCTGTTCGCCACAAAACCCGGATAATCGTTTACTTCAACCGGAACTTTCCCTAAAGTTTTGCTCATTTCATAAACTGCATCGAAAGTTTCTTTAGAAGTCGAGTAGCCTTTGATGATTTCAACGAGTTTCATAATAGGAACGGGATTCATAAAATGCATACCGATTACTTTTTCCGGTCTTTGGGTAACCGACGCAATTTTTGTAATTGAAATTGACGAAGTATTGGTTGCCAGGATGCATTTTTCAGGTGCCAGTTCATCCATCTGACGGAAAATTTTCAGTTTCAGATCGATATTTTCTGTCGCCGCTTCCACAATCAGGTCTGCATGTTTTGCGGCATCTTCAAGTTGAGTGAATGTGGATATGTTATTTAAAGTTTCGTTTTTCTGCTCTTCGGTCAGGTTGCCTTTCGCAACAATTCTGTCGAGATTGGTAGTGATGGTTTTCAATCCTTTTTCCAGTGCTTCAGCTGAAACATCAACGAGGTTTACAGTGAATCCTGTTTGTGCAAAAGTGTGTGCGATTCCGTTGCCCATTGTTCCGGCGCCGATAACTACAATATTCTTCATAAAAATTTATTTTTTTTAGGTCTTAAAACCTGTTTATTAATCGTTTCTGGTGTAAGTTTTTCCTTCCTCTAGGAGAATTCCTTCGCCCTGGGAAGTTTTAAATTTTGTCTTGATAAATGTTCTGGAGCCATCAATTCTGTTGATGAAAACGCCAAAATGCAAATGCGGGCCGCTTGAAAAGCCTGTATTACCGCTGTAACCGATAAGCTGACCTTTTTTTATTTCGTTACCTTTTTTTACTGCAACACCTTTATATTTTAGATGTGCATAGTCAGCAAAAGTGCCGTCGCTGTGCATGATCAAAACTTTATTATTGAATTTTGCACAGGAAATCGTAGGACAACCGTGGTGGTTAGAATCTTCGGTGAGAACAACAGTTCCTTCTCGGGCAGCGTAAACAGGGTCTCCTATTTTTAGATCAAAATCCAGCGCGGCATCTTTCTGGTGCGAAAATTTTCCGTAATAGCCCTGGAATATCAAATGTGTTTTTCCGTTCGCAAAGGGCAGGGCATAAAGATAATCTTCATCAAAATCTTCCTGAATCGCATTCCCGAAATTAAAAGTAGTGGTATATGAGAACTGGTTGCCTTCGCTGGTATTTACAGGCGTAATTTTTGCCACGAAAAATCTTTTCGTATTGGCTGGAACTACGATAATTCTGTCGTTTGCAAGTGAGCTTTTAAGATTAGTCATTTTAAAACTGAACTTCACCGACATAGGCATAACTTCGCTGTTATCAGCGTAAATTACATATTCGCTGCCGACAAGTTCGTTATAGAATTTAAGGTCCCATTTTTTCTGCGACAAAACTAAAACAGAAAAGAAAAACAGGAATAGTGCGAAAATCTTCTTCATCAAAAGTATTTTTTGCTAAAATAATCAAAAACTATTTTAGAAATATCTGCAATCATTTTAGTGTTTGTGGCTTCGCTTTCCATGGAATCGGAAACAAAAATGCTGATGGCGTAATGCCTTCCATCCGGAAGCGTTACAATACCGATGTCGTTTTCAGCGATAGTTAAACCTTTTTCATTTTTTCCCGAAGAACCGGTTTTGTGGGCAACAGGAATATTTTCAGGAAGTTGAGCAATGATTTTATTTCTTCCTGTGGAAGTTTCCAGCAGGGTGGTCATGAGAAAGTCCGTGGAAGTTTTCGAAACAATCTTTTTACTGAAAAAATCTTGCAGCAATTGATTTGCGGAATTGGTCGTTGTGACATTCAGGTACATAAATTCAAAACTTTTGTGCATCTGTTCTTCATCAGCTTTAATGGTGAAGTTTGTGATGCCTTTGCTGTTGATGAATTTCTGAACGGTTTCTGTGCCGCCTATTAACCTCAGTAAGATATCACAGCCGTTGTTGTCGCTTTCTGCAACGGTATATTTAATGAGTTCGCGTAGAGGTATTTCGATATTTCCCTCCGGAAATCTTTCCCGGATCGGGCTCCAGGTATTTTCTAAAAGATCTGATTTTTTTATGAAAATTTTCTGGTCAAGATCGAGTTTTCCGCGATCAACTTCATTTAAGACCGTCAAAGCAATGTGAAATTTAAAGACACTGAGCATTGGAAGTTTTTTATTACCGTTGATGTGTACCGAATTATTTTTCTCGAAATCGAGTACCGAGACAGCTACGGTAGCGTTTTTACCTTTGGTGATCTGGAGAATTTCCTTTTTTAAATTTTGTGAGAAACAAAACCCCGAAACTAAGATTATGGTGAGTAAAAGATATTTCCTCATGGTTTATAGGTTGGTATAAGTATGTTTTTCCGAAAGGTAAACAGGCGTACTGCTTTCAGCTACTTTAAATTTGGTTTTTAAATACTTTCGGGTACCGTCAATATTATTTATATATACGGAAAAATGAAGGTGGGGGCCTTTAGACCATCCTGTGTTACCACTGTAACCAATAAGCTGACCGGTGGCTACATCTTCCCCAGGTTTAACGACGGATCCGCCGTACTTTAAATGTACATATTCTGCTAACGTTCCATCATCATGAAGGATCACAATTCTGTTGTTATATTTTGCACATTCTTTGGTCTGGCAGTTTTTAGAGTTTGCTGTCAGTACCGATACCACTTTACCTCCTCTTGCTGCGTTCACCTTTTCACCCTCTTTTAAACTGAAATCGAGTGAAAATGCGTTATGATGGGAAAAGAAACCGTTGTAGCCTTGGTATATCTGATGTTTTTTATTTTTTTCAAACGGAAGAGAATAAACAAAATCGTGCTTAACCGCAGTTGTATTTACATCACCAAGTACAAAATAAACATCATAATTAAATTTTGTACCCATGTTGGGATCTATTGGTTTTAACTCGGTTATCTGATGTCTTTTTTTGGCTGCAGGAATTATCAGAAGGCTTTTATCTGATAGGGAAGAGCTCATGTTTTCCGAGGTAAAAGTGTACTCGACTGAAACCGGAGCAAACTCTTCATTATCAGCGTACAGGTAGAAGGTTTTCCCTATGTTTTCCCTATAAATTTTTAAATTTATGGAGTCCTGTGCAAAAGATGTTGTATAAAAAACAGCCAATAGGATAAAGAAGATTTTCCTCATTTTTCTCAATTTCAAGGTTATGAAATCAACTTTACAATTTCCAGTGCGACTTTCAGAGCTTCAGTACCGTCTTCCAGGGAAACTTCTACATTTTTATTTTCAGTAATGGCATCAGCAAAACTTTCGAGCTCGTCTAAAATAGCGTTATTGGCCTGTATGTTTGGATATTCAAAAATAATCTGGTTTTTTTCGCCTTCAGCATTTTCAATGATCATATCGAAATCGGTAGGATGTTCGGGCGCTTCTTTCATGCGGATAAC
This sequence comes from Kaistella sp., assembly GCF_032060305.1. Classification (NCBI taxonomy): domain Bacteria; kingdom Pseudomonadati; phylum Bacteroidota; class Flavobacteriia; order Flavobacteriales; family Weeksellaceae; genus Kaistella; species Kaistella sp. Next base: position 26,614 of record NZ_DAMBHK010000013.1, read on the forward strand.
CTCCGCTTTTTTCTCCAGAAAATCTACAGAAATATAAGCGTCTTTCTGGAAAAATCTGGACTTGCGCATCGATTTCATTGATATTCTGGAAGTCGTTAAATTTGCTACACAGCCGTTTTCGAACTCAATTCTTGCGTTACAGATATCCGGGGATTTCGATACTACAGCAACACCGGAGGCATGAATATTTTTAACCTTAGATTTTACGATAGAAAGAAGAATATCCAAATCGTGAATCATCAGATCCAGCACAACAGAAACATCAGTCCCGCGGGGATTAAATTCTGCCAAACGGTGAATTTCAATAAACATGGGATCCTGAATATAATCGCGGGAACCTATAAAGGCAGGATTGTATCTTTCCACATGGCCAACCTGAGCCTTGATGCCGAATTCGCGGCATTTGTACAAAATCTCTTCTGCCTGCTTAAGGGTTTGGGTCACGGGTTTTTCGATGAAGAAATGTTTGCGGTTTTCAATCGCTTTCATCGCGTAGTCGTAATGATAGACCGTAGGAGTAACAATATCAAGCATATCGATTTCCTGAAGTAAATCTTCAAACCGCTCAAAATAACGGTAACCGAATTCTGCTTCGATTTTTCTTCCGTTTTCAGCGTCAGCGTCATGAAACCCTACGAGTTTATATTTTTCCGACTGATTTAATAATCTTAAATGAATTTTACCGAGATGTCCGGCACCCACTAAACCTGCTTTAAGCATAGAAAATAAATTTTGGTAAAGATAATAATTAGATGGCAGATATCTGAATGCGGCGTTCTGTTTTATCAAATCTATTCAGTATTTTTGTGCGATGCAGGATTCATTTTTACATAAAGGAAAACGAAAAATTTTAGTAGAATATCTCCGGGACAAAATTGGGATTAGTGATATAAACGTGTTGAAAGCGATGAACGAAGTCCCGCGGCATCTCTTTCTTGAAAGCATCTTTGAAGACTTTGCTTACCAGGACCGCGCATTTCCGATTCTTGCGAAACAAACGATTTCACATCCGTCAACAGTAGCCGAACAGACGGCACTTCTGGAACTTCAGGAAAAAGAAAAAGTCCTGGAAATCGGAACCGGAAGCGGTTACCAGACTGCAGTGCTGGTTGCCATGAATACCTGGGTTTATACGGTAGAGCGCCAAAAAGAACTACATGATTTTGCACAAAAGAAATTGCGTGAACTCCATTTAAGACCGAAATTTCAAAGTTTTGGTGATGGCTTTGCGGGGTTACCTACTTTTGCTCCATTCGATAAAATTTTAGTAACCTGCGGTGCCGAGATTTTACCTACCGAACTTCTGCATCAGTTAAAAGTAGGCGGAAAAATGGTAATTCCTTTAGGAAAAACCGACGAGCAGATTCTTACTAGGTTCACAAAAAAATCAGAAAAGGAATTCGAAAAAGAAGAATTCGGAGCTTACAAATTTGTCCCGATGCTTAACAGTACGAATCAATAAATCACAGTGAAAAAGACAGTAAAGTGCTGTGTTTTTGTGTGAAAAAAATAATTTAACCTGACAAAAAACATATCCCAGATTCGCTATTTCAGAATTTTGAATGTATTTTTGCAGCTATTTGAACTTATATAAATCTGATAGTTTCTTAAAATGAAAAAAATCCAAAGTATTCTTATTTCTACCCGTACAATGGCGGTTCTGTTGCTGGTTTATGCCTTTGCCATGGCCTACGCGACCTTTCTCGAAAACGACTACGGCACCCCTACCGCGAAAGCGTTTATCTACGAAGCGAAATGGTTTGAAGCAATAATGTTGCTGCTGATTCTTAACTTCATCGGGAATATTTCAAGATACCGGCTTTGGAAGAGAGAAAAATGGCCTGTTTTGGTATTTCACCTTTCATTTATTTTAATTTTCATCGGCGGTGCAATTACCAGATATATAAGCTACGAAGGAATTATGCATATTCGCGAAGGCGAAACTTCCAACGAAGTAATTACGGATAAAAATTTCTTTAAAATTCAGATCGAGGAAAAAGGTGATATTCTGAATTATCAGGATGTTCCTTACCTCATGTCGCCGCTTCACAAAAACTTCAAAGCAACTTACGATTATCACGGCAAGCAGGTTTCTGTAAAAGCGGTTGATTTTATTCAGAGAAAAAAAGACAGTTTAATTGTGGGAAATACCGGAACCGAATATCTGCATGTAGTTTCCACAGGACAGTCGGGCCGTGAAAATATTTATATTAAATCCGGCGAATCCAAATCGATCAACGGAACATTGGTGACCTTTAACCGCGCAATCGAAGGTGCGGTGGAATTCAGCAACACGAACGGGAATTTAATGATTAAAACACCAGTCGACGCTGAATATATGACGATGGCAACCCAGGCAACAGGAACTACCAAAAAAGATGAAGCACAGCCTTTGGTTCTTAGAAGTCTATACACTGTAAATGACTTGAAACTGGTTGTTCCGGAAGGTCTGAAGAAAGGCAAACTTATCGCCTATGAAGGCGACCGGAAAAAAGACAAGGATGCGGCTGACCAGCTTACCGTAGAAGTACAGGGACCCAAAACCAAAATTCTGGTAGATTTACCGGTAGAAAAGGGAAATCCCAACGCTTTTAAGCAAATTTCTTTGGATGGGATGAATATGATCCTCGGTTTTGGGCCTAAGGTATATAACACGCCATTCTCACTAAAATTAGATGATTTCGTGATGGAAACTTATCCGGGAAGTTCGTCCCCAAGTGCCTACGAAAGCCATGTTCAGATTATTGACGGTGGCAAACAGACTCCTTACAAAATTTATATGAATAACGTTTTAAATCACGGCGGATACCGATTTTTCCAGGCAAGTTTCGATCCGGACAGACAGGGAACCGTGCTTTCGGTTAACCACGATTTCTGGGGAACGCTGATTACTTATATCGGATATTTCTTCCTGTTTTTGGGTATGTTTGTGATTTTCTTCTGGAAAGGAACTCATTTTTGGAAGCTTAATAAAATGCTGAAGGACGTGAACAAGAAAAGAACAGCAATGGCTGTGTTGCTTTTGCTGAGTTTAAATTTATCTGCGCAGAAAATCGACACCCACGGCACGGATGGAGCGCCTAAAACCACCCATTCCGCAAACGATGGACATAACCACGGCAGCGATGCAGATTTGCTTTTAGAAGAACCAACTCCAAAAAAACAGCAGAATTCTTTAGCGTTAAGATCTCCGCGTCCTATTACCGCCGATGAAATTATTGCAAGAAACACGATCAGTAAAGAGCATGCGGATAAATTTGCCTATTTATTAGTGCAGAATTATGAAGGCCGTATTGTTCCGATGAACACACAGGCACTGGATGTTTTAAGAAAACTTTACAAAAAAGATGCATTCCGCGGGTCCGATGGGAAGTATTTAACTGCAAACCAGTGGTTTTTATCAATTAATACCGATACCGCAAGCTGGACAATGGTTCCTATCATTAAAGTTGGTACAAAAGGCGGCGACGAACTTAAGAAAAAAACAAAAGCAAACGAAGACGGTTATACTACACTAATGTCGTTGTTCCCCGCAGATGCACAGGGAAATCTGCATTATGTTTTAGAAGAGGATTATCAGGAAGCATTCCGTAAAAAACCGGCAGAGCAGTCGAATTACGATAAAGAGGTAATTGCCGTTAACGACCGTGTTCAGGCATTTAACGAGTTTTTCAGCGGGCAGTTTATGCGTATTGTTCCCGTACAGAACGATCCGAACAACACATGGCATTCCTGGCTGGATCAGAATTTCGAACCGGATATGGAATCCCAGAAAGTAATGGGTCCGTATTTCTCCGAAGTGCTGGCCGCGCAAAAATCCGGAAACTGGAGTAAAGCTGATGCCGAACTTCAGAAGCTTTCACAATACCAGCAGACATGGGGTAAAAACGTAGTCCCTTCAAAATCTAAAGTTGATCTGGAGGTGTTCATGAACAAAGTGAATATCAATTTTCACTTGTTGATTTTCTATACCATAATTGGAGGTTTACTACTTGTTTTAGGATTTATTGAGTTATTCAGACCAAACAAAATTTTCAGCAAGATCATCAAAGGTCTTATTCTAATAGGTCTTGTAGGATATTTCTTCCAATTTTTAGGTTTGGTGGCAAGATGGTATATTTCCGGTCACGCACCATGGAGTAACGGTTACGAAGCCATCATTTTCATCTCTTGGGTCGGTATTACCGCAGGTTTGATGCTTTACAGAAATTCCAACGCACTTATTCCGGCAGCCGGATTTATGGTAGCGGTAATTATGATGGGCTTTGCGCATGGCGGTTCGGCGCTTGATCCGCAGATTACGCCTTTGGTTCCTGTACTTAAATCGTACTGGCTTATTATTCACGTTGCGATTATTACAGCGAGTTACGGATTCTTCGGACTTTCCATGGTTATCGCGATTATTGTTTTGATGTTTTATATTTTTTCTAACAAGAAAGTGTACAAAATTCATAATGATACTACGATTAAAGAGCTTACGATTGTATCTGAAATGTCGCTTACCATTGGTCTTTACGCCTTAACTGTAGGTACATTTTTAGGTGGAATATGGGCAAACGAATCCTGGGGCCGTTACTGGAGCTGGGATCCTAAAGAAACCTGGGCATTTATCTCGGTAATGGTTTACGCATTTGTACTTCACATGCGATTGGTTCCGGGGCTGCGCGGTAGATGGGCTTTCCATGTAGCAGCACTTTTCTCAATCAGTACGATTGTAATGACCTATTTTGGAGTGAATTATTACCTGAGCGGTCTGCATTCGTATGCTGCTGGTGATCCGGTTCCGGTTCCGGCCTGGGTATATATCGGTACAGCGTTTATGTTTACCCTTGCGGCGGTTTCTTATTTCCGTTTCAAGAAGATAGAAAAATCTTAGCAATAATTTTAATATCAAAATCCCGGAATTATTTCCGGGATTTTTTTATGTATTTTAAAAAAGTAAATTGTTCATAAATCCGCTGGCCATTCTGTTTTCATTTGGTGAAAAATCACCAAATAATCATTAGATTTGTACTTCTGAAATTCGAAAACTAATATCTATTCACAGTTTTGAGCACCTATCTTACTATTCTCGGCTTTAATTCGGCAATTCCTACAGTGAATTCCGCACCTACAGCACAGTTTCTGGAAATGGAAGAACGTGCTTTTTTAATTGATTGTGGTGAAGGTACGCAGGTTCAGCTCCGCAAAGCGAAAGCGAGATTTTCTAAGATCAACCATATTTTTATTTCGCACCTTCATGGCGACCACTTTTTTGGGTTGCCCGGACTTATCGCCTCTTTCAGGCTTCTTGGAAGGGAAACACCACTGCATATTTATGGTCCCAAAGGCATAAAGGAAATGCTGGAAACCATCTTCAGAATTACCGAAACACACAAAGGTTTTGAACTTGTTTATCATGAGCTTGAAAGCAAAAAATCTGTTAAAATTTTTGAAGACAGCAAGATCGAAGTCTTTACGATTCCACTCAACCACAGGATTTATTGTAACGGTTACCTTTTCCGGGAGAAAGTAAAAGAGCGTCATCTTAACATGAAGGAAATCGCAAAATATCCCGAAATCGAAACCTGTGATTACCATAATTTAAAACTCGGTAAAGATTTTATTTTAAGCGACGGTTATGTTTTAAAAAATGATGTGTTGACCACAGAACCTTCAAAATCTGTATCATACGCTTTTTGTAGCGATACAAGATATCACGAATCTATTCTGCCCATCATCGATAATGTAGATGTACTTTATCACGAAGCTACTTTTCTGCACGAATTAAAAGATATGGCAGATTATACTGGTCATACCACAGCACTGGAAGCAGCGCGGATCGCCAGAAAAGCAAACGTTGGGAAATTAATTCTCGGCCATTTTTCCAACAGGTATCACGATTTAAATGTGTTTACCGATGAAGCGCGCGAAGTTTTCGCCAACACTTTTCTTCCCAAAGCCCTTGAGGCTGTAAAAATCGGATAAAATGACTTTTTCAGAATTAAAAGATTTTCTCGATGAAAAAGCAGATTTTTACAATGCTCCCGAATTCATAGATAATGATCCTGTCCAGATTCCGCACCGCTTTTCTCTAAAACAGGATATCGAAATTGCCGGTTTTTTAACAGCGACCATTTCGTGGGGAAACCGTAAAGCCATCATCAACGATGCAGAGAAAATGCTCGATTTTATGGAGCAAACACCTTATGATTTTATCCGAAACGTTTCTTTGAAAGAACTGCAGACCTTACAAAACAGAAGTATTCACCGGACATTTGATGGTGAAGATTTTAAAGAATTTATTCTCAATCTTAAGAGGATTTATAACGAAAACGAAAGTCTGGAGCATCTTTTTTTAGTTGAGGAACACGAAGGAAATTTCTACCATGCGCTCGAACGCTTCAGACAGAATTTTATTGGAAATGTTCAGCACCGCAGTCACAAACATGTGAGTTCAACCTATAAAAATTCTTCCGCAAAAAGGCTGATGATGTTTCTCCGTTGGATGGTAAGAAAAGACAGAAAAGGCGTGGATTTTGGCATCTGGAAAGATATTGATCCTAAAAATTTATCTATTCCTCTGGATGTGCATACCGGAAATATATCGCGCAAACTCAACCTGATCCAGCGAAAACAAAACGACTGGAAAACGGTGGAAGAACTCGATTCGGTATTAAGAAAATTTAATGCGGATGATCCTGCAAAGTACGATTTCGCGCTTTTTGGTTTGGGTGTTTCAAAGGATTTTTAAGTAAATTTGCTCAAAATTTATAAGATGGGCAGAAAAGAAGAACGCGAAAAGAAAATTCAGTTTCTGGAAAAAGTAACCGATGGCGTGATGTGGTGGATTGGCTCTATTCCTTCGCTTCTCGTACATTCCGTAGTTTTTCTTACTGCATTTTTACTGCCGGTTTTTGGAATCGTAAGCGTTGATAAAATGCTGCTCGTTTTAACAACCGTTCTTTCTCTGGAAGCTATTTACCTCGCTATTTTCATTCAGATGTCGGTGAACAGAAGTCAGGAACATATTGATGATATCCGCGAAGATATTGAAGAAATTCAGGACGATATCGAAGAAATCAGCGAAGATATTGAGGAAATCAGCGAAGATATTGATGATATTCAGGAAGATATCGAGGACATCGCCGAAGAGGAAGACGATGAGGATCACAACGAACGGGCGAAAAATGTAATGCTGAAAAGCAACGTTTCTTCAAATAAAAACGACATCAAAGCTTTAAAAGAAATGATTGCCAGTCTTCAGTTGCAGCTCGAAAGTCTAAAAAAAGAAGATGAAGCATTAAACAACGAAGAAAAAACGCCTGAGAATTAAGCGTTTTTCCATTCGTTTGTAAATGAAATAAAATCCTGAACAGAAAGTTCTTCCGCACGTTTTTCAAGAAACGGATGATTTTGCAGCGCTTCAGGAATCTCCAGTACTTTCAGCGAATTCGAAAGTTTCTTTCTCCGCTGGTTAAACCCGGCTTTTACAATCTTTTTGAAAAGAACTTCGTTACCCGCCAAACCTTCTTTTGGATTTCTGGTGAGTTTTATAACACCGGATTTTACTTTTGGCGGCGGATTAAAAACGTTTTCGTGAACCGTGAAAAGATATTTTACATCGTAAAGCGCCTGCACCAAAACCGAGAGGATTCCGTAATCTTTAGTACGCGGAACTGCAGCCGTTCTTTCAGCAACTTCTTTCTGAAACATGCCCACCATTTCCGGAACATCATCATAGAAATCGATTATTTTAAATAAAATCTGTGAAGAAATATTGTAAGGAAAATTCCCGATAACAGCTACCTGATCCTTGAAAACGTCGCTGATATTGATTTTAAGAAAATCTCCGGTAAAATGCTGGTCTTCGAGTTTTGGGTAATGGTTTTTAAGGTAATCGATAGATTCTCGGTCGATCTCAGCAACGAAAATTTCAGCCTTTTTATCTAAAAGATATTTGGTCAGCACGCCCATTCCGGGACCTACTTCCAGTATTTTACTGTAATTTTCAAGACTTAGTGCGTCTACAATATTTTTGGCAATATTTTCGTCGGTAAGGAAATGCTGCCCGAGATGTTTCTTAGCTCTTACGCTCATAAAATCGTTATTCTTAAACTGAATTCCGGTGCTGAAAAGACTTTCTTTATGTTTTTTTTAACACCGATTTTCTTGGATTCTCCGCAAATTACGGAAGTTTTTTTCTATTTTAGCAGAAATTTTTTATTTAATGGCAAAGACAGTTGAGGATTTTAACAAAAGACGCCTGCGCTCCAGCAATATTACCGTTGTCGTGAGTATTGCACTGGTTTTATTTTTGTTGGGATTAATGGGATTGATTTTGATTAATGCTCAGAAATATTCAGATTATATCAAGGAGCAACTTGTGGTAAATGCATATTTTGATGAAAATTTCGATGCCAAAGATTCTGCGAAAACCGTAAAGAGAGAAGCAGAAACCTTTAAGAAAATTCAGGCATTAGCTCCGGTTAAACGTGCCATCTACATTACCCGTGAGATGGCGGCTGCTGAAGCGAAAAAAAGCATGGGGATTGAGTCCAGCGCACTTTTTGAAGAAAATATTTTTCCATCCTCTGTGGAAGTTGCGTTAAAACCGGAATATGTAGATCCTGCGAAAATTGATGAAGCCATAAAACAGATTAAAGCAACTCCCGGAATTGTGGATGTGAAGAACAACAGCACGCTGATGGTAGAAGTTTATAATAACCTTAACAATATTCTTAAGTGGATTTTAGGATTTTCAATCCTCTTCTTAATTTTGGCGGTAGTTCTTATTAATAATTCCATACGCCTTAAGATTTTCTCTAAGCGTTTCATTATTAAAACAATGCAGCTTGTGGGAGCTAAACGCAGATTTATTTTAAAGCCTTTTATTCTCGAAGCTGTAATTTTAGGTGTTATAGGTGCAGTGCTCGGTTTGGTCGTGCTTTTCGGTGCCTGGTATTACTTTATCACCCAAATCGGAACTCCTTTCGCACAGGATAATAATCAACTTGTTATTTTAGTGGCCGGGATTTTCTTATTGGGTGTTCTCATCACCGTTCTGAGTACGATTTTTGCCACCTGGAGATTCCTGAGATCAAATGTTGATGATTTATACTATTCTTAAAAAATGAGTAAAAAAAATAAAAATTTCTCAGCAGAAGCTTTCGGCAGAAAAGAAGCTGATCTTCCACAGGAAAATTCCTTTTATTTCGGTCCGCAAAATTACAAACTCATGCTCATCGGATTAGCGTTGATCGTAGTTGGTTTTTTACTGATGATGGGAGCTGATGCCAATACGGTGGACGGAAAATACGATCCGAATTTCTGGAACGAGGGAATTTTTTCCATCCGAAGAATCCGTATTGCACCTTTGCTTGTGATCGCGGGTTTTGCAGTTGAGGTGTACGCGATTTTGAAAAGAAACAAATAATATTTACAACAATACATATCAGACTTTGTCAAAGCTTTTTTTGTAGCCTTTGACAAAGTTTTTTAATTAAAAGTTTACCTATTTCATGGATTTAATCAGAGCAATTCTTATTGCAATTATCGAGGGATTAACCGAGTATCTACCGGTTTCCTCAACTGCACACATGATTTTCACCAGTTCAATTTTCGGTATTCAGGAAGATGAATTTGTGAAGATGTTTCAGGTTTCCATTCAGTTTGGAGCCATTCTGGCGGTTGTTTTTCTTTACTGGAAAAAGTTTTTCAATTTCAAGAATATTAATTTCTATTTAAAACTTGCCGTTGCGGTAATACCAGCCTTGGTTTTGGGAAAACTTTTCGATGATAAAATCGAAGCCGTTCTTGGCGATCCGGTTCCCATTGCCATTGTTTTAATCCTTGGCGGAGTTGTTCTTCTTTTCATCGACAAACTCTTCAAAGTACACGTCATTGATGATGAGAAAGATGTTTCGTATAAAAGTGCTTTGATTATCGGGTTTTGGCAGTGTCTGGCAATGATGCCGGGAACAAGCCGAAGTGCCGCATCAATCATCGGTGGAATGCAACAGCAGCTTACCCGTAAAGCTGCGGCAGAATTCTCCTTTTTTCTTGCCGTGCCTACGATGCTTGCAGTTTCTGTATATTCAATATTCCTGAAAGACTGGAATCACAAAGGTCTGGAGCAAAAAGGTTACGAAATGATCATGCAGGGCGATAATTTGATGTATTTTTTGGTAGGAAACGTAGTGGCATTTGTGGTTGCGGTTATTGCCATTAAATTTTTCATCGGCGTTCTAACAAAGTATGGTTTCAAACCGTGGGGCTGGTACCGGATCGTTGTAGGAATTGTGTTGCTGATTTATTTTACACAGTTTCAGTAGCATTTTAAACCAGTTTTAGTTATTAAATGACATCAGAAGATTTCCTTGAAGGACAAATCATATTACTCGACAAACCTTTGGATTGGACGAGTTTTCAGGCGGTGAACAAACTCAAGTATAAACTCAAAAACGAATTTAATCTTCCGAAAAAATTCAAAATCGGTCACGCCGGAACTTTAGATCCGCGCGCAACGGGTCTGCTGATTGTGTGTACCGGAAAATTCACCAAGAAAATTCAGGAAATCCAGGATGCGCCCAAAGAATATATAACCGAAATAAAAATCGGCGTGCAAACCGAATCTTACGATACCGAAAAACCCGAAATTCTCCATCAGGATTATTCACACATTACAGAAGATTTTATCCACGAAACACTGAGCAAATTCGTTGGCGAAATCGACCAGAAACCACCGGTTTTTTCAGCAATTAAAATCGACGGAAACCGTGCGTACGATCTTGCCCGAAAAGGAGAGGAGGTAGAAATGAAATCTCGTAAAACAACAATTCATTATCTTAAAGACATCGAAATCGACTTGCCTTTTTTGCGCTTCACCGTGGGCTGTTCGAAAGGTACTTATATCCGCAGTTTGGCTCACGATATTGGTCAGGATTTAGGTGTTGGAGCGTATCTTACCAATTTAAGGAGGACAAAAATCGGTGATTATTCGATTGAACATGCTTCTTCACAGTATTTGGAAAATGAATTTAGCTTTAAAGAAAATTTATAGATGAAGAATTTTTATCTTTTGTTTTTAATTTTTCCATTTCTGGGTTTTGGTCAGGAAAAAGCTGCAAAACTAGGGGCTTTCAGTACACTTGAAACCAATATCGGTTTAGACCTGGCACAAATGATACGGGATGGCAGAGCAAAAACCGATTACGAAAAGAGCCAGCTGCCGCCTGGTAAATATAATTATGGTTTTACTGCACAGATTGGTATTCAGCCATTGAATTGGTTTGCCCTTGGCGGTGGTTTACGCTACAGTTATATTGATCCTAATTATCATCTTCTGTATGCGATGGTACAACCGAAATTTTTCCTTGGCGATCCACGGGATGAGGAATTTTTCTATTTATTTGGAAGCATGGGAACAAAAATCAACCAAACTGCTGCTGATAATGCAGGTTTTGTGGGTATTGGAGCCGGGATGGTTGAACCGTTAAGCAAAAGATTTGGGCATCTGTTCAGTGTCGCTGTAGAAGATCAGATTCTGGATTGTGAGGGCAGTATATTTATCAGTCTGTCCTATGGAATCATTATTTTTAGCAACAAAAATCTTTAAGTTTTGGAAAAAACACGCATCAATAAATATCTTTCTGAAGTTGGATTCTGTTCCCGCCGTGAAGCCGATAAAATGCTGGAGCAGGGAAGGATCACAGTTAACGGCACAATTCCTGAAATGGGAACGAAAGTTTCGGAAGAAGATGAAATTCTTGTCGATGGAATTTCCATCCGGAAGCCTGAAGAAGAACATGTGTACATCGCGCTGAACAAGCCTGTTGGGATTGTCTGTACTACCGATACCAAACGCGAAAGAAATAATATTGTAGAATTCATCAATCATCCGAAAAGGATTTTCCCTATCGGGAGGCTCGATAAACCCAGTGAAGGGCTTATTTTACTGACTTCCGATGGCGATATCGTAAATAAAATCCTCCGCGCGAGAAATAACCACGAAAAAGAATATATCGTTCGGGTAGATAAACCCATTACGCCTCAGTTTCTGCATAAAATGAGAAACGGAATCCCGATTCTGGGAACCGTGACCAATAAATGTGAGGTGGAACAGATCGATACACTCTCCTTCAGAATTATCCTTACTCAGGGACTGAACCGCCAGATCCGAAGAATGTGCGAGTATCTGGGTTACGAAGTAAAGAAACTGAAGCGCATAAGGATCATGAACATTAAACTGGATTTACCCGTGGGTAAATGGCGTGATCTTACCGCAGCTGAGATGAAAGAACTCGAGGATTTACTCGGAGATTCCGAAAAAACGGTGGATTAATATTTTTCCTTCAGATAGAGATAAGCTGTAAGGTATTTGTTCAGTCTTTTTGCGTCCTTTTCGGTGAGTGGTTTTGTAAACCTTGTTAAATCCATATTGTCTCGCAGATCATTCAGCTTTACCGCCACAGCAAGCGCAGATTTCTCGGTCTGTTTAATAAATTCTGTATAATCCTGATCAGGCGGATTTTTGGTAAGGCATTCTATCGCAAAAACAATCTCAGTCGGAAAACCTTCCTGCAGAAGATAGTCGTAGGTGATTTTTGGGCAGTCTTCAATTACGTCATGCAACACACCCACAATTTTTTCATCATACGTTTTTCCGTAATTCATAACGCGGATGATGTGGCCGATATACGGTGTGCCAAACTTATCCGTTTGTCCGCGATGTGCTTTTTCGGCTATTCTTATGGCTTTGTTTAAAAGTTCTTCTTTGCTCATCATTAGATTTCGATGTTCAGTTTTTCAATTTTCTTTCGGTTTCCTACGACCCATACAATATCATCAACCTGAAGAATTTCAGATGAATCCGGATTCAGGATTCTTTCATCGCCACGCCGTATTGCGATTACCAGACCATCGGTTTTATCTCGGATGCCAGATTCACGGATGCTAAGACCCTTTTTCGGTGAATGGTGGTTGATTAGAATTTTGCCGAGTTTAATGTGATTAATGTCTTCTTCAACAACAATTTCCTGGCTGTCGAAAACAGGTTTGAAGATCTGGAGCTGGTCATCGGTTGCAATAATTCCCACTTTATCGTAAGGCATCAGCACTTCCGACCGGCCGGGCGTGTGAATAAGCTTTTCGCCTCTTTTAATGTAGCCTATGTTCACTCCGTATTTTTCCCTCCACTGCAGATCCACAAGAGTTTTTCCGATATATTCTGCCAGCGGTTTCACTTCGAGTTCCACAATATGTACATCCCAGGCAGCCAGGTTATTGGTGACCTCAGAGTTGCCGGCAAGGCGGGTAATGGCTTCGCTCTGTTGGTTGTCGGACCTGTCATTAAGGTTGGTAATGAATCTTTTTTCAATTCTGTTATAGAATTTATTGATTCTTTTAGAAAATACAACCATAAGAATAATGGCGACCGGGATCGTAATAAAGAAGGAAATGGTGGTGGAGGCAAACCGGTCCAGGAAAAAGCCCAGAATTCCAATACCGAAGATAATTCTTATAATTTCGATAATGAGCAGCGGTCCGCGGTTATATTTAGTTTTTGTCCAAAGTTCTTTATACGCTACCGAACTTGGTCTTTTTACCATTAAAGCCCACAGGAACGGAAGAATAAAGAGAACCGGAAGTGCGTTCCCAATGATATTTTTAATACCGTTACTTTCCAGATTTTCATTGATGGCCGGAATTATAAAACGGGCGAAGAGGAGATAAATCGCAATGATGATGATACCGTTGATTAAAACGATTCTGCCGTAATTCTTCAGAATAGTCTGCCAGCTGGTTTCAGCCTGAATGTTCTGGGTATTGGTAGAATATTTATTGATTTTGGCAATGTATTTTGGCGGAACCACCTTCACAAGCCAGTTGTAGAAAGGCTCAGACAATTTGATGAGATAAGGCGTAGTAAACGTAGTTATTGCCGAAACACCCACTGCGACAGGGAACAGGAAATCTGAAATTACCCCCAAAGATAGCCCGAGCGTAGCCACAATAAACGCAAATTCCCCGATCTGGGCCATACTCATTCCCACCTGAACCGACTGTTTCAGCGGCTGCCCCGATATCAGCGCTCCTAAAGTTGAACTGAAAAGCTTGCCGAATAAGGTGAGCAGCGTTACAGCAAGAATAGGCCATGCATAGGTGATCATTGCATCGTAATCGATCATCATCCCCACCGATACGAAAAACACTGCAGCAAAAAGATCCTTCACCGATTTAAGTGTATGTTCTACTTTTTCAGCCATGGTAGTTTCCGCGATGATGGATCCCATCACAAATGCACCGAGTTCTGCAGAGAAGCCCGCATTTACAGCAATCAGAACCATACCCAGACACAGCCCGATCGATAAAACGAGTAGGATTTCTTCGTCGATTAAGGGTTTTAATTTCTTAAGCAAAGTCGGCAACAGGAAGATTCCCAGCAGGAACCACAGGATAAGGAAAAACAGCAGCTTAGCCACCGTAAACAGGATTTGTGTACCTTCAAATTCTTTGGTGACAGCAATAGTCGAAAGTAATACCATGAGGAGGATCACCACAATATCTTCCACTACCAGAACACCAAATACAATTTTTGCGAAGTTTTTCGTCTTTACACCCAATTCGTCGAAAGCGCGGATGATAATCGTGGTCGAGGAACTGGCGAGCATGCCGCCCAGGAACATACTGTCCATGGTACTCCAGCCGAGCATGCGGCCGGTATAATAGCCGGCAATGGTGATGAAAATAATCTCCACAAAAGCGGTAATCGATGCCGAACCGCCCACATTCATGAGTTTCTTGAAACTGAATTCGAGACCCAGACTGAAGAGCAGGAAGATGACTCCGATTTCGGCCAGTGTTTTAATATTGGTCATATCAACCACTGAAGGAAAGATTTTGAAATTGGGGCTTACCAGAAAACCAGCAATAATATATCCCAGAACCAGCGGCTGCTTGATTTTTCTAAAAATCAAAACAACAAAAGCTGCTACGATTAATATTAATGCCAGATCCTCAATTAACTTTGGTAAATGTCCCATAATGCGTGTTTCGTGGTTTTTCCCAAAAATAAAGAAATGCTTCAATTATTCAAAGCATTTCTTGGTTAATTTCTATTCTTTTTCCTCTTCCACTGTGGCGTCGGGGGCGTTTTTTTTCACGGATTCTATTCCGTTTTCCATTCCCGCGGCAGATTCGTACATTTCACTCGAGCCAATGACCTGGTTGTTGCCGGCTTTCAGGTTGAAGTGGAACTTGCCGCCTGCTGATTCTTTTCTTTCGTACTTCGAATCGTCGGATGCGTTTTTCTTTACCGATTCCACACCGTTTTCGCAGGCCGCTTTGGTGGAATATCCTTCACTTGCCAAAATGGTCTGTCCGTTTCCGGCTTTCAGATTAAATTGAAATTCGCCGTTTTTCCTTTTTGAAATTACAAATTTGCCCATAGTAATGTATTTTGTTTCCTTAAAATTAAGAAAATTATTGATATGCAGGTAACGTTTAACTTTAATTTTCAATGATTCTAAGCTTTAAAACTGATTGAATTCATTGAAAAGGTACAAATTTTAAATCTTATATATAAATTATTACATCTAAGATTGATGTATTTAAGATTAAGATAATATTATTGTAGTTTTAGACATAAAACTTTGGGTCTAAGACGTCAACGAATAAAATTGAGCCTAAAAATCTGCAGTTTTAGACGTAAATATGATTCTGTTAATTCTATAATGTACTTTTAATCTCCATATAATCATTGGGTTATGTCAACACACCGTTATTTGAAATCTGGCGCTCATCCGTACCCTCATATTGGGGAGTTTCTCCGTGCGAAACTCCGGGAGCTGCATGTATCGACGCCCGAAGCGGCAAGAAGGTTAGGCGTTTCCACCAGCTCGGTGCACGCGTATTATAAGCAGCCCTCGCTGCAGTTTGGGATCATCTGGAAACTCTCGATGGCGCTGAATTACGATCTGCTGTCGGATCTTATTGCCCGTTACCCGGAAAAATTTCCTGTAAAAACCGACCCAAAAATAGCGGAACTGGAAAAGGAGGTAGAGATTTTGAGGGGGTTGCTGAGGAGGTAGGGGAAATTGTTATCAAGATTGATTTTTTATGAAACTAATAAAGAAGACGGATATAAAATACGCCCCAGTTTCCCGAGGCGTTTAAGATAATGTTATGAAGTTACTTTCTAGTAATGACCTTTCTCTACAT
>NZ_DAMBHK010000014.1:0-25337 GCF_032060305.1 Kaistella sp.
TTAATTGAAAACACTACGAAGAAAGTTTTCTACGAAGAAGTTGCCGAAAAAATGCGGGAAGACATACAACGTTGCATTGATAAAGGCTTCAAACTTTCGGATATCACCATTCTTTGCCGCGGAAATTTCGATATTTTCAGTTTTTCGCAGCTTTTAGGAAACGCTAAAATCACCTATCAGGGAAAAGAAGATTACATAAAAACGATTTCAGAATCGGGCTTAACGCTTAATTTGTCATCAACTTTACTTGCGTTGACCGAATTTCTGAGATGGGAACAGAATCCCAAAAACTTTCAGTTTCCGGTGAAAATGCTTTATTATCTGAGCGTTTTAGGCCGAATTGAAGTTAAAGATTTCAGTGCCGAAATGATGGAAATGCTTACGCTGAAAAACAAAGCCGAAATGCAGGACTTCATCGCCAAAAAATATGATTTACAATTGAGCAGCAAAAACTTACTGCAGCTGAATCTTTATAATTTTGTCGAACATTTTCTGCAGGAATTTTCCGTACAGAATAAGGAGACCGATTTTCTTTTCAATTATCTGGAAATGCTTTACGCGTATTCGCAAAACGCCGCTTCTACACTGAAAGATTTTATCCGTTATTGGGAAGAAGAGGCAAATGCCACCACCATTCAGGCTTCCGAAAATCTGGATGCAGTAAAGCTTATGACGATTCACAAAGCAAAAGGCTTGGAGTTTCCCGTGGTTTTTCTTCCAATGAAAAACGAACATAAAGATGCAAAATTCAGCAATTGGCTTGATATTGACGCTGAAAACGGCCTTTCGTCGGTAAATATCAATCCGTTCGGAAGAGAACTTGAAGCTTATGATGAAAACATGGCAAAGTTTAATCAGGAAAATATTTATCAGAATAAAATCGACCGCTACTGCCTGCAATATGTGGCTACGACGCGGGCGGTTGAAGAATTGTTCTTTTATATCGAAAAGCCCAACAAGACAAGTAACAACCTTGAAATTTACGAATTTCTGGAGCCAAAAATCCCCAGGAATGAAAACGGTGAACCTCTTTCTTCTTTTGATTTATATAAAGTTGCTGACGAAAACCCACAAAGAAGGCAGAACGTTACAGGTAATGAAAACAGTACGAAACCCATTCTTTTTAAAAGCGGACAAAAAAGCAATCCTGACGCTATAAAAATTGCAACTCCCTCCAAGAATTACCAGAACAGGGTCGAAAAAGTGCGCACGGGGATTTTTACGCACGAAATTTTATCCAGAATTAATTCAGAACAAGACGTGGATCGCACCCTCGAATCCTATGTGTTGGAAGGAATTATTACCCTGGAAGAAAAAGAAGAGATTCATCACCGGATTTTAAACATCATTAAAAACGAGAACTATTCGAAGTACTTCACCGAAAATCAGGTTGTTATTAACGAAAAAGACATGATGATTTCTGCAAACGACGAGTCGAAGATTTACCGGCCAGACCGACTGATCGATACCGGGAACGGTTACATCATCATCGATTTTAAGACCGGCGCTGAGCAGGAAAAACATCTTGTGCAAATAAACGAATACAAATCTATACTCGAAA
The DNA here is from genome assembly GCF_032060305.1 of Kaistella sp. NCBI lineage: Bacteria > Pseudomonadati > Bacteroidota > Flavobacteriia > Flavobacteriales > Weeksellaceae > Kaistella > Kaistella sp. Next base: position 1,562 of record NZ_DAMBHK010000014.1, read on the forward strand.
AACTCGGAAAAAAAGTTCTGGAAACCCAACTGATTTATGTATAAAAAAATCCTGTCTCAGAAACCGAGACAGGATTTTATTTACATCTAAAATTTACTTCTTTACCGCAGTTATCACCTGTGCTTCCTGTTTGGTGATATTATCGAAAATCTGCGTAAATGCTGGATAATATTCTTTCGGAAATACTGAATCGTCAACCTGAGTCGTGGTCTCAACTGTCAACTTATTTCCGTTTTGCGTAACCTGATACGTGTATTGGAGTGCATTATCCTCTGTACGAAATTTCTTCGATTTGGGCACATTTTCAAAAACATAGCCATCCGGGAGGGTAATCGTTACCTTTTTAATTCTGTCGTAAGCTGAGTAAAATTCAAGCGGTGCAATTCGCGGCTCTTTTTGGTCGAAGTTATGTGTCTGGGAATAAAGAAAAAGCAAAGGATTAAATACCATTTTCCCACCCAACACATCAACAAAAGTATCTGAACTGAAATCGAAACTGGTTTCAAAATCGTTATTTTCCTGAAGGCCGTGTTTTAAATTCGTAAAATTGAAACGGTAATCGTCTTTATAGGATTTTGCAAATTTTTCTTTGTCCTCCGTAAATCTTTGGTTGGCCACCATTGAATACAGTTTTGTGTCCCGGTCCGAAAATTTACCTTCGAAAGTGCCATCCGGTAAAAGTTTGGCATCAACTGTAAGCAAAGTTTTACTGGTTTCAGGGTAAAGGATATTAATTTGCTGTGCAGTTTTTTCACCCATAACAATTCCATAATAATTCAGGGCTTTAGGTGCTACCATATTAATTTCGCTCTGTTTTACAGTACCATCGGCAAGGTAAATTTTATCCTTATCTTTAAAAGATGCCAAAACATAGTTCAACTGAGCTATTGATGGGTTATAAGCAAGCAAAATTCCCTGATTTACAGTGGAAAGCACTACAGGATCCGCACTTATGCCTGCACTTTGGAAAAGCATGGTCAAAAGAAGGTTAATTTCTGCAGAATTTCCAACTTTAGTATTGATTAGGTTTTTGATTCCTTTGTCGCAGAATACTGCATCTTCTTGATTCCATGTATAATTTTTATGAACAAATTTCAGGATTGCACCTGCGCGATCCATTGTTACCGGGATCGATTTAATTTCCTGCGGAAGCAGATCTTTCACCAAGTTGGTTTTCTTGAGTTCTGCACCAAAATCATCGTTTGCGTAAAGTCTTTCCTGAATATCCTTCCAGGTGTTTGCATAAGACTTATATACGTTATTAAAAAGCGTAGAATTAAGTTCTGCCTTGATGGAAGTTTTGTAATTGTCGTTATTTAAAACATATTTCTCTTCTTTATAGGGTGCAACCTTCTCATAAGCAAATCTATACGTTTGATATTCATTACCATAAAGCGGTTTTTTCTCTACCAGCCTGTGTGTTGGGTTAAGACTTCCTTTGTAATTAATGGTATAACCTAGTGGGACAGGGGCATCCAGAACATATTCTACATATCGGATCGGGATTTCCTCCTCAATAATAATCCGGGGCATAGATCCCAAGAATGGAGTGATAATGGTGTAAGAATATTCAACAACAGACCCGTTTTTCACATTCGCAAAAGCAAATTTGGTAATATCGTAGTTTCGGTCTTCGGTGGATTTGTATTTTTCGTCCTTAGCGATTTTTGTGCTTACTGTTTTTCCATTTTCGTGGTTATAAGTATTTGCTTTGAGGTCGGCTAAAGTTTCGCGAGTACCTCGGCGGTCATCATAAATACTTACCTTGTGATCCAGATAATCTGAGGCATTGTCTTTATTATAAATTTTAATCCTGCTGAATACTTTTTGGTGCAGTGTTCCGTCGTAGTCAATCCGGAAATGTACGGACCGGTAAAGGATTTCTGCGGGCGCATCTGAAACTTGTGTAGATTTTTCGCTTTTCAGATCTTCATCTGAAAGTTTTGGATAAGTTAGGAATTTATGTTGTGCACCCAACAGTCCTGTTACTGAGAATGCAAAGCAAAGTAGAATTTTCTTCATTATTGTTTTGTTAGTAAGATTTTAGTATTGTCGCGGCTGGCTGTCTGTTTGCGGAACGCCAGGTATTCTTTGTATTTTTCTTTTGGATAGAGTCCTTTGTTGATCGTTAAAACTCTTTTTACAAGCAGTTTACCATCTTTCGTTGTGAAATCAATGGTGTAAGAGCCAAACTCAGTTGTAATTGAAGATGATTTTGGGATTTCAGCAAAAATATAGCCTGCCGGAATAATGTACTCAATTTCATAATCATCCTGGAAGGGAAATGAATTCTCGAAGGGAAGTTTCCTTTCATCATTTGAACTGAGCATTACCGCCTCATAAAACGGCATCACCGGAAAGAAAAGATCATTGCCAATTTTTTTTGAGAATCCGTTAGCTTTCAGGGAAAGGTCGTAACCGATTTTGCCTTCATCTCTGTCGTTTTTCAGGTTATTCACCTTCAGATCATCAATTTTTAAATTGTAATGACGATTTTTAAGAGCTTCCTGGATTTCATCGTTTTTTAAACCTAAAAGCCTCAGATTGCTGTCGTACTGTCCGCCGGAAAACTCAAACCTTGCATCCGAAGAAATCGCTCCATCATCTCCAAGTAAAATTTTGGCATTCAGTTTTTCCATGCTCTGTTCCGGTTTGTACACGGGCGTATCAACAATCTGAATTCCGTCTTCTTTTACTGCTAGGACATTGCGGTGATGAGAAGTAAAACTCAGGTGATTAAATGCATGCTGCTGCGAGGTATTTTCGAGCCAAATGGTTTCTTTCTCTGTTGGAACCATTAAAATGGCATGGTTACCCGACATTCTTGGAAAATCTTTATCGAAAGTAATGACAGAATAATCATCATAAATCACCGAAAAATAAGAATTAATTCCGGCTGCTGCAAGCAGCGTGCGCATATAATTGGTAAGTGCCTTGCAGTCGCCGTATCCTTTTTTGCTTACCTCTGCTGCCGGCATTGGCTGCCACCCTCCGATCCCCATTGCAATCAGAACATAACGGGTTTTGTTCTGCATATACTGATAAATGGTTTTTACTTTATCAGAAGTGGTTCCCGATAGATTTAAAGCCTGCAATTCAGCCTTGATTTGAGGTGTAATTTCTGATACCGGATTAATAAGCTGGGTGTAGTACCATTTCCCAAAGCTGTTCCAGTCGGTCATATTACCCTCTTTACCTTCAAGTGTAAACTTTTCCGGCGAAAACTCGACCTGGGGAACCAAATAACTGATACTCGGTGCCAGATCTTCGTGCTTAATGGCTGGGATATTCTCGTAAGAATATTTCATCACATTTCCTTCCGTGGAGTGTGTGAGTTTCGCCAGAGGCCGATCGGTAACCTTTGTACGTATATTGATTCCAGAAGTATTATGCACGGTGAATGTTGATTTTTCAACCGACATGTCGTACGAGGTAACCGGCCTGAAATAATTCAGATACACCGTATTGGAAGTTGTAGTTTCATAATACGATTTTACGGTATAAGGATATTGCGAAGACATGGGCCTTAAAATCAAAATCCTGTCATCTACATACAAAGCGGCGCTTGGATTATTGGTATAATCGTTGAAATCTTTTTTCGAATAGGTTTTGCTGAGTTTCCCTGCGGCATCATAAACCTCTACTTTAATACTCCCGACTTTAGTATTCGGATTATAAGGAATCACTACAGTGGAAAATTCATCTCCGGCACTGTTGAGAATTGTAACAGCATGGGTTTGTTTAATATGCAGCTCTTTAACCGATTTCAGCACATAATCTTCAGCACTCTCACGAACAACCGCATTAGCATTTTTTAGAAGATTTTCGGGAATTAGTGACGCATTATAATCCTGAGCAAGAAGGGTAACGTACAGCAGTGCACACCACAGTATGTAAAATTTTTTCATTAAAAATTATTTTGTGATTAATTCCCTGCATCCGGCACAAACACGCGCTGCTTAAGTTCCTGATCAAAAAGATACATCGCCGACGGATTATCGTACACCATTTTTATTTTGGTGACAAGCTGCGAGGCGTTTGCTTCTTCTTCTACCTGCTCATTTACAAACCACTGCAAAAAGGAAACGGTTGCAAAATCGCCTTCTTCATTCGCGTTTTTCAGAATATTGAAAATACTTTTGGTCACAATTTTTTCATGCTCCAGTGCTTTTTCGAAAATTTCTTTTGCATCGGTAAATTCATGCGGTGGTTTTGGAATTTCGCCCAACACAATTTCTGCACCTACATCAATCATATAATCGAACATTTTATCTGCATGCATGAGTTCTTCTTTACTCTGAACGCGGAAATAATTCGCAATGCCATCCAGATCCCGGGCAGAAAACCATGCCGACATGGATAAATAATATTGGGCAGCATACTGTTCCTTAGCAATTTGGTCGTTGATCAACGCGCCAATTTTTGTACTTATCATAATAATGTCTTTTTACCAAATATAGATAATAAAAGCGTATGGACATAAAAAAAGCGAAAAAAAATAAATTTTTCCGCTTCCCTTAAAAATTAAAATTATGAACTATTTTGTAGCAGACATTTTTTTCATTTGATGCTGCTGCATTTTCTGTCTTTTATTCTGCATGTTCTGCTGTTTTTTAGTTTCCCACTTTTGGTATTGCTCCGGAGTTAAAATTTTCCTCATTTCAGCATTCCATTGTTCCTGTCGGGCTTTCATAGCCTCCATTTTTGCTTTTCTTTGTTCCTGCATCTGTGAAGCATTTTGTTTTCTCTCGGCCATTTTCTTATCCTGCAGCGCTTTAATCTGAGCTACCTGCGCACTGGTAAGATTAAGTTCAGCCTGCATCATCTTCAGTTTTTCCTGTCTTTTCTGCTCCATTTCTGCTGGATCTTTTTTATTCATCATCGGCGTTTGCTGGGCCATTGCAAAAGTTGCTATCACTACGAAAGCTGCACTAAAAACAATTTTTTTCATTTCGATATTTTTTGTTTGTTATTTGATGGTTTGATAAATTAAAACTGATCAGGTTAAAGATTTTAATCATAATTTTTTGTTAAAGCTTTCATAACCATACTTTTCTATTATATTTCTTATGATATATTCAGTTTCGTCAGGAAAAGAAATCTCAATACGTTCAATGGAGGCTACCCAATTTTTTAATTTTTCCAGAAAGGTATTTTCTTTCCAAATAACGGGAACGCCGAGTTTCTCTAAAGCCAATGCATTGCACTGCTGCTCATATTGATGATGCATCGGCACTACAAGTAACTTTTTAGCGAGATGCAGTGCTTCAGCCGGACCTTCGAAACCGCCACCGGTTAAGAGTCCTGCACAGCTGGCTAATGATTCTTGAAACAAAGCATTATTTATTGGGAATACTTCCGCATTGTGTTTCCGGTAGTGCTGTTTTGAATGTTTTGAGAAAATCTGCCAGTTCGAACCTGGGAGTTCTTTCACTTTATCGAGAATAAATTCATCGGAATAGGCCGGAAGATAAACGGTGTAATGACCTAAATTCTGTGGTTTCAGATTACGTATTTCAGTTCTAATTACAGGAGTGTGGATAAAGTCATCGTACTTTTCAAAATGAAATCCAATATAATCAGTGGCTGGCGCATACTGATCCATGATTACTTTCCCCCAGTGAAAACCACGGATTTTCGGGGTTTTAGCTGATAAATACGCAGACTGATGGCTCATGCCCAAAGACGTTTTTCGGTGGAACTTACAACTCCAGGCACATACCGGCTCAAAATCGTTAATCACTAAATCGTATTCGCGTACCGGAAGATTTTTCACGTCTTTAAGAAACTGTCTTAAATTAAAACGCTTCCACGTTTCGCGGAAGTCGACTCCGCCTTTGTTCCCGAAAACAAATCCAAATCCATCAAATCTGTATTTTACTTCGGCATCAACATCAACTTCTGCCTGGGTTCCACTAATGAGTATATCTACTTCACCGTATTTTTTAAGATAAGGTATAATCTCGCGCGCACGGGTTACATGCCCGTTTCCTGTGCCCTGAATCGCATATAAAATCTTCATCTAACAAATTTACAAGTAAATGAAATCCACAATGTTGAATTATGGAAAGTTCACAAATATTTAAAACAAAAAAGAGCGCACATGTGTACGCTCTCCATTATCTATCTGATCAGTCTGACTTTAATTTGACATTACTTTGATTTTCCTTTTCCCTGAGAATTCCCTCTAACGTGAAGGTGCGAACCGTCATTAAGTTTCTTTTTTCTGTCGTATTCCTGCATTGATTTGGTATTTACCCCATTATTTGTAACCGATTTTCTCGATTTAATAGTGTTGTACTTCTTAACCTGCGTGCTTTTATAATTGTTTTTATTTCTGTTATAAACCGCTACAGGATTCTGACCTTTATAGTATTTGTTCTTGAATTTTTCATATTTCGCCGGTCCCATAATTCGTTCGATGGATCTGTAACGGTCGACTCTCCATTGGTCAGGGTTACTACCGTACGCGCGGTTCCATGAGTTATAATCCGAGTACTGATTATTTAATGCAAATAAGTCTGCTTTTTGCTGCGGACTTAGCAATAAATTTGCTGCGACAGTCTGCCAGTTTACATCGGTAATACTTCTTCTGTAATCATTATAATAATCTGACTGTGAATAACCCAGGGTAAATAAACCCAAGCTGAATATTGTGATAATCTTTTTCATTTTAAGAATTTTAATTTGTTGTGTCATAACTATCTCCATTACTGTGCCAAAATAAAAAAAGGAGAGCCGCTCCTTTCGAAACCGCTCTCCCATCACTACTAACACTAAAAACTAAAATTATAAAGAGGTAAATCTCTGACCGGGGATTCGGGCTGTATTTCCCGGAGTTGCTGTTCCCGGAGTCCGATTTCTCAGACTTCCGGAATTACTTTCTATCTTTCTCTGTGGGTCTGTGTTTCTTATTCCGGAGTTATTGTCTCTGAACCCACCGTTATTTCGAGGTGTTTCAGTCTGTGGCCGGATCTCATTATTTCTTGTTGTACCGTTGGAAATCCGTGGCGCAGTTCTCACCGGTGCCTCATTTCCGTTTCGGAAGCCGTTATTCTCTGTTCTTTTGTTTAAGTCTCCGTCATTTCTGAATCCTTCTTTCCTTTGCGCATTATTCCAGTTACCGTTTCCTGTTCGTGGGGAATTTTGGAAACCAATGTTCTGTCTCGGATTCGCCTGATGATATTTCACTTTGTTAATTCTATAACGATTTACGTTAATATTTCTGTACCGTGGGACTACATAAACATGCGTTACGTAATGCTGTCTTCTGTAGTTTTGCCAGTAATTCACGGGATTGTATCCGTTGTAATAATTATTCTGGTAGATGACATAAACTCTGGGACCTAAAATTCTTTCGAGTGCATAGAATCTGTCATAATACCATCGGTCGGGATTATATCGGTAATATGAATTCCAGGAAGCGAATGTCGGAAACTGGTCATTCAAATACATGATTTGACGAATTTGCCATGGCGACAGGCGATACTGAGAGAAAAACCTGCTCCAGTTTACATCATAAATGCTTCGCTGGTAGTCTCTGTAATAACTCTGGTAGAGATCGTTTCTGTAATAATCAGATGGATATTCGTAATAATAATCTTCCGGAAAATAAAATTCGTCATCGTAATCGTCGTAATAACCATTATTGTTGTTTGGATAATAATCCGGATAATTCTGTGCGGAAATCAATGTTGCAAAAAACATCGAAAGTCCAAAAAGTATTTTTTTCATTTTTTTTAAACTGTTTTTAAGCTGTTCACTACAACCTATTAGAAAAGCATGCCAACTTTTATGTTCAAAATCCTTTCAAACGCCTTTATACAGGGGTTTTACGGACTTTTCATATTCGTTTGATTAAAATAAAAAAAAGAAGTTAAAGCAAAAACTCCAACTTCTTTAATAAATATTATAAACTCCTGATTTTCAACAGATAAAAACTTTTTCTTTTTTGTCAAAAATTGTTATTTTTTTTAGAAAAAATTTACGCTCGATTAGCATCAGAAATCCAACCTGCGATTTTTCGGTTGAAACCTTCCTTATTCAAAAGGCTTTCTAAACTCAAGTGCATTCTGTACCGCCAATAATGTGGAAAGACAGCCGGATTATTAATTCTTTCCTCATCCATATTCGCATTAGTCAGCTCATGATCAGTCGCCAGAAATTCCTGAATCGGGAAAATCGCCAACATTGCATCATTATAAAGATGCTGTTTCATTATGATTTCGGCCAGCTGCGGCTCAAGATTCCACGGCGCAGTTCCCGGCTGACCCAACTGCTGGTTAAAATACTGTTGGGTTAAATTACGGTCTTCGTGCCACCACTGGCGAAGCGTAGAACTGTCGTGCGAACTCGCCGTTACCACATTAAGATAAGAAGCATCTTTAGGGTTATACCAAGGGATATTATCCGATGGCATTCGCTGTACTTTGAGGGCTGTAATTCCCAGTCTATCCATCACCTGAGGAACAGATTCCGGAACCAAACCTAAATCCTCACCACAAATCAGCATATCGGTGGCATTAAGAATTACGGGTAATTTTTCCATTGCTTTTTCATACCACAGCCCATCCTGTCTTTTGAAGAAATAATCAATATAAAGATCATAAACCGCCTGTTTTTCCCAATTTGGAAGATGACTAAATGACGAGGTTTTATCAATATTAAACCTCGGGTGATATACTGTTTCCCCGTAAGCATTTTCTTCAGGCAGGAAGAGCACGTTGGCACAGAGGGAAATCAGTTTTTCTTCTGCCCAAGGATGCGGATTAGTTTTAAAATATTCTGTGAGTTTTCTTTGGGTATCAAATTCTTCCTTGAAAGAATAAGTACCGTCGAAATGATTATTCATAAACTGGTTATGAATGTTATCTCTTTCATCACCAAATTCATCCCAAAGAATCTGATCATTGATGAAAGGCTTACAATACCTGTCGTAATAAAAAGGCAGATGCCTGGCATTGAACTCCTCCATCCTTACCGGAACTGCCGGATAAAAATATCCTAAAATCCCCTGGGTTGCGCTCATCGGCATACGCCAGATTCTGAAAAAACCAAGGATATGGTCAATTCTCATCGCATCAAAATACTGCTCCAGCGCTTTGAAACGGTTCTTCCACCAACGGTAACCGTCTGCTTTCATAGCTTCCCAGTTGTACGTCGGGAACTCCCAGTTCTGGCCCAGTTCGGTGAACTGATCTGGTGGTGCACCGGCCTGAAAATCCATTCCGAAAAGTTCCGGCTCGGTCCAGGCTTCCACAGAATATCTGTAGATTCCGATCGGTAAATCGCCTTTTACCGAAATACCGAGACTGTGAGTATAATCAATGGCATCTTTCAGCTGAAGATGCAACTGATACTGTACCCATGCGTGCAGCATCGACGACTCGAAATCCTTACTTTTTGGACTGAAAAACGGAGCTATTTTGCCTGCGATATATTTCTTATGCGTTTTCCAGAGGTTGAAATTTGGCGTTTTATATTTGTCGCGCTGTACACAGAAAGCAGCGTAAGGCAAGAGCCAGTCCTCATTATCTTTTATAAATTTTTTGAAACTTCTGTCTTTCAGGATTTCAGTCTGATGAAGATTAAAAACTGCCTTAACAAACTTCCACTTCCCTGAAATCATTTTTTCATAATCGATGAGGCTTAATGAATTTAACTCTGTTTTCTCTTTCTCATATTCCTCAACGAGTTCTTTCGGCAAAGCATATTCTAAATTCTCGACAGAAAGATACTGCGGGTGGAGTGCGTAAACAGAGATCGCTGCGTAAGGATAAGAATCTGTCCACGAATAGTTTGCTGTGGTATCGTTGATCGGCAAAATCTGCAAAAGGGAAAGATTCGTTTTTTTCGCCCAGTCGGCAAGATTTTTTAAATCTGGAAATTCGCCAACACCGAAACCGTTTTCTGTTCTCAGCGCAAACACCGGAACGGCAACGCCGGCTGCGTGGTACATCTCGAAAGATTTAAACCTGAAGAAATGATCGGCTTTAATCTGCAGAATATTTTTTTCCGGGTTTGGTATTGCCCATCTGTTATCTCCGTATTCCAGATCGAAAACCTCGCCGGAATGCCGGTCGCGAAGCCCGTATTTGTACTGAATCATCTCATCAGAAAGAATTGCAACCGCTGCTTCCCAAATTCCGAAATCGGTTTGAGCCATGTTTACGGATCCATTTTTATCCCAATTTCCGAGCGCGTCACAATTTCCAAGAATTACAAGCTGCCAGTTCTGATGATAAATTGGAGCTTCTAACCGGAACAAATGAGTATGTCTCTTTAAAACTGCATTTTTTTCGGGTTTGAAACCGCTGAATGTATTTTTAAGGATTTTGTTGTTAAGATAATTCTCCGGAAAATTCTTCAAATTCCACACATCATAAATTACAAATTCGTCGTAGTTATGAGGTAAATTTAAACGGTGTAACGAAAATTCTTCGTCCAGAACAGCCTGTGATTCATCTACAAGCGTATATTTATAGGTAATACTTTTCGAAAAATAATCAACCTCTGCAATCCAGTTTCCGTTATCGGTGTATCTTAAAGGATAAATTTTATCTTCGGTTCCTTCTTCCATCACCAAAACCTGAAGATTTTCTCCCATTTTGGTGCGGAAATTAATATTGAAATACAGTTTCATAACATGGAATAATTTGATGACGCAATTTATGAAATTTCAATAATTTTTAAGGTCAAAATCTTAAATATTTTTAAAGGCTTACATACTGAAAATCAAATCAATACAAACCTAAAGTTTCAAGAGACAAAAAAACCTTTCCGGCGCTGAGCCAAAAAGGTTTATAAACTGTATTTTTCTAGAATTAATTCAGAGAATACGTCGTTCCGTCTCTTCCGTCTTTCAGCTCAATACCTTCGGCCAACAAGCGGTCGCGGATCTGGTCCGAAAGTTCGAAATTTTTGGATTTTCTGGCCTGATTTCTAAGTTCAATTAAAACCTGAAGCGTTTGATCGAGTTTTTCATTGTTATTCTCGTCAACATTCTGAAGTCCCAAAACATCAAACACAAAGCCGTTCAACAGCTGTTGAAGTTCTTTTAAATCAGCTTCATTAATGGTTTCTTTCTCATCTTTAAGCTTAAATATAAAGTTCACCGCTTCGAATAGATATGAAATAAGAATCGGGGAGTTAAAATCATCCGTCAACGCTGCGTAGCATTTTTCTTTCCAGGCAGATATGTCGAAACTTGAAGAATCTGACATTTTAAACGCAAATCCTGAAACAATTTTCATGGCTTCCATCAATCGTTGAAAACCTTTTTCGCTCGCCACCATGGCTTCGTTGGATATATCGAGAACGCTGCGGTAATGCGCCTGTAAAAAATTGAAACGTACAATCGCCGGATGGAAAGGCTTTTCGAAAAAATCGTTTTTACCGGAAACAAGTTCCATCGGGAGGATATAATTTCCTGTAGATTTACTCATCCGCTGTCCGTTCATTGTAAGCATATTCGCGTGTAACCAATAATTTACGGGTTCAGTACCGTTGCAAGCTTTGCCTTGTGCCACTTCACATTCGTGGTGAGGAAATTTAAGATCCATGCCACCTCCGTGAATGTCGAATTTTTCACCTAAATACTTCGTCGACATGGCAGTACATTCCAGATGCCAGCCAGGAAAGCCTTCGCCCCAGGGAGAGTTCCAGCGCATGATATGTGCAGGTGAAGCAGCTTTCCAAAGTGCGAAATCCTGAGGATTTTTCTTTTCGTTCTGTCCATCGAGATCGCGGGTATTTGCAAAAAGTTCTTCAATATTTCGTCGTGAAAGTTCGCCGTAATTCAAGCCGCGGCTGTTATACTCCAAAACATCAAAATAAACAGAACCGTTGCTTTCGTACGCAAAACCTTTGTCCAGTAACTTCTGGGTCAGCTCAATCTGTTCCAGGATATGTCCTGTTGCTGTAGGCTCAATTGTTGGCGGAAGCAGATTGAAGGTATCTAAAACTTTATGAAAATCTACGGTATATTTCTGAACGATTTCCATGGGTTCCAGCTTTTCGAGACGCGACTGTTTCACAAAACGGTCGTTATCTACATCGCCGTCGTCGGTTAAATGTCCTGCATCGGTAATATTTCTTACATACCGAACTTTATAACCCAAATGAACAAGTGAGCGGTAAATAAAATCGAAAGACATAAAGGTACGCACATTTCCGAGGTGAACATTGCTGTAAACCGTAGGCCCGCAGACATACATCCCGACATTATTTTCGTGGATGGGTTTGAAGATTTCCTTTTCGCCGGAAAGCGAGTTGTATATTTTAAGTTCCATTTTAAGAATGTGGTTTAAAAGGTAATATTTGAATCTGTTAATCAAATTTTGCGTGGCTGCCTACATAATGCAGGAACTCCTGTCTTGTAATCGGATTGGTTCTGAAAATTCCGCTGAGTTCTGCTGTAATCGTAGAACTTGCAGTGTCTTTAATCCCGCGGCAATTCACACAAAGGTGTTTCGCGTCGATGATACAGGCTACATCCTTTGTTCCTAAAGCCATTTTCAGGGCATCTACAATCTGCATTGTGAGCCGTTCCTGAACCTGCGGACGCTTGGAGTAATAATCTACAATCCTGTTGATTTTTGACAGACCGATTACTTCGCCGTTCGAAATATAGGCAACATGCGCTTTCCCGATGATTGGCAGAAAATGATGTTCACAGAATGAATACACCGTAATGTCTTTCTCCACCAGCATCTGTCGGTACTTATACTTATTCGAAAAGGTAGAAATTCCTGGTTTGTTTTCCGGGAGCAGTCCACCGAAAATCTCATTCACGTACATTTTGGCCACCCTTTTCGGGGAATCCTTCAGTGAATCGTCGTTCATATCCATTCCTAAAGTTTCCATGATCTGATGAAAATGGTGCTGAATGATTTCTATTTTTTCCTGTGGGGATTTTTCGAAAGCATCTGGCCGCAACGGCGTGTGATCTTTGCCCGTAAACAGGTCGTCGTCGTTATCTATATCGTGATTCATAACTTTTAATGAAACCACAAAATTAGGGATTTAATTTTTGATTTTTGTAATTAGTTTAACACCAGGCGCCACACAGATTTTCAATTATAGCTGATGATTTAGATTTCCTTAAATAAAAAACTCAGAACCGTAATTCTGAGTTTTAATCTTTTTAGAAACCGCCACCGCTTCCGGCAAAGGTAAAGGTCGCCGTTAAACCGGCCCGTACCGTAGACAGCGGGAAGGCTGTAGAGATTTTGTATTTGGTCAACAACTGGTCATAGAAGAATCTGATGTTGAAATTCTGCGACATGTTGTAATCCGCCGAAAGTTTGATACTCATCATCCGTTGACCGCCTGTTACCTGCGAATCGTTCTGAAGGATATTGGTGATTCTGGTCTGGCTGTCTCTCAGGGAGAAATCTCCGCGGATGTTCAGGTCGCTTTTCAGGGTTCTTTCTTTTCCTTTAAAGTTCATCTTCATTTTAAGGTCTTTCAGGATATATCCAAACCCAAAAATATATTCGTTGCCCGCATCTTCGGTAAGCGTATGGTTCACAAGACCCAACATAAACATACGGTCGCGGTTATACTGCGCACGGAACTGCATGTTGTTTCTCATGGTAACATCGGCTCCGATCAGCGGTGCGAAAGCTTCCACATAACCGACTTGCGAGAACGTATACGGGTTGAACTCGTTTCCGAAAGCATCAGTCTGCGGTGCTGTGGGATTATTCTGAACATTATAATAATCCACACTCGACTGGATTCCTGAAGCCGTGTACGTAGAACTATAACCGTGAAGGATATCGAATTTCGAGAACTGGCTGTTTACGAAAGGAATATTCTTCAGTCCGGAATACGTTACACGCCAGTTCGGCAGCGGGAAGCCAGATTTTTTTGGATCCGTAAGTTCTCCGTTCACCGTTTTGCCTTCTACGGCAGCCTGGAATGCAGGAATCAAAATATAGGCATCACCCAAACCTTTTCCGCTGGCAAAATCAACCGGATTGTATACGCCTCCCGACTGCAAATAAATCTGTCTGGCGTTTTCGTACATGGTATCGTAAATACTTTTCCCGTCGGTAAATGCAGTTTTGAATGTCCACGCAGTTCTGGAATATGAAATCATATCGGTACCGAACGAGAACTGGAATCCGTTCGCTGGGTTAGAATCTGCATCAACGTTATAACCGCCCTGGATGAAATTGCTGTTATAATTCTTCAGGAAATTCACATCAATTCTGAAATCATTCACCGGCATAATCTGAACATTGGCAAGGAAATTTCGGTTCTTCAGCTGCGTGTATGGATCATTCATGTAAGGCGAATTCGAAAGCCAGCCGTTTTCAATCACTGTTCTGCGGATATCTGCCTGCGACCCAAGAAGGAAACCATAAGTCGGTCCACCCAAAGTCTGCCCGTAACCGTACCAGTTTGGTGCTGAAAGCAAGCCCGGAAGCACGGTTCCGTTGTTTTCGTTATAGGAAACATCAAGCTGCTTGATCGAAGTTAAAGCATAGGCAATGCTCTGAACCGGATTCAGTTTATTCTTGAATTTATAAGACTTAAAGTTTCTTTTCGCGTTTTTCTTTTGCCATGCCAAATTGTAAACATTGTTCAGGGAATCGATTTCCTGTTTGCGTTTCTGCATTTTGGTATTGATGTTCTGGAAATACTTGAACTTACCGAAGAATTTAGGAATATCAACGCTCGAAGTTGCTACAATATTATTGGTGTTCTGGCCAATACTTCCCAAACTTTCGGCAACATTGGTTTCTGGGTTCACAAATCCTGTCATCACGGTACTTCTCGCATTCCAGTTATAGGTAAATCCGTAACCAAGCTCCGCGTTAATAAAGTCGAGATAAGGCAAATACTCGAGCGGGAAACGGTAATTCAGCTGAACACGGTGGTTGTAAAGTACCGGTCTTCCTGCACGGAATGGGTCTGCGAAAATCGATTTGGTGTTCATATCATTTACACTCAAATTGTCATTCAGCGTACGCATGGCTGAATTGATTTCGAGTTTTAAAGATTTGGTGAAATTAAATCCTAAACCGTACTGCCAGCCGAAATAGAAGTTTCTGTTTCTGATGACATCAAAATCCTGACCTGTATTTCCGTTAAGAATCGCTTCAATATTTCGGAATTCAAGTTCGTTATAATTTCTGTCGATTTCTGTTCTGAAAGACAATCTTGTCGGAACCGGGTTGAAGTTGACTTCTTTAATAAACCTTAAATATTTATAAGATTTCGCCGTGTCGCTTACCAGTTTATTGAACGGCCTTAAAACCCAAGGTTTAAAGTTGTAGTTATAATCAACATAACCTCTTAAATACTGGCGATAATTTTTCTTCGTGTAAACATCTCGGTAATAGTCATCGTTGTACACCGTAGTTAACGAAAGGTTTTCCACATCGTAAAACTTAGGTTTTTTGTTCGGGTTCATTCTTTCCTTACGCATGTTTACCACACCGATGCTTCTCTGCTGGGTATAAGTTCTCGCTACTTTCTTCAGCTGATCTTTGTTTGGTGCCTCTTCGAAAGTTACATCATTATCCAACGGATTGTATTTCGGATCTTCGATGGTTTGGGTGTAAGAATAATTTACTGGAATCTTCATTCCCACTTTTTCAGGCAGGAATTTATCCACATTAACCGTGGTATTTACATTAAATGCTGAAAGCGTAGATTGCGCTCTCTCGGCTGGTTTTTGCGAAATTCCGCCAAAACCGATGGTTGAATAAGAAGCATTTGCATTTACCAAAGCAAAATCTCCAAGATTGAAGTTTACACTTGCATTTCCTGCATAACCGCCTTTGTTCTCGATTTCGGAAAGACGAATTTCGTTGACCCAAAGAACGACATCTTTCTTTACTGAAGTTTTATTACGAACACCCAACATAATATTGGTTACATTTCCTAAACTTGGGCGACCTTTCACAAAGATTCTTTTGTTGTTATCAATCGCATTAAACTCTAGATCTTCAGTTCGGGCATCAATAGGAATTGCAGAATTTTTATCTCTTCTTAATTTAGCATCAATAAAATTCTGAATTTCTAATCGAATTGTATTTTCATTAGGCCAAATCTCTAAAGGAGAAGTCGCATTTTTTGACGTATATTTTAAGGTTGTCTCGTATTCATAATAATTATCAGTCGCATCGCTACCAAAACGAATAAAGAAAGCTGCATTAGAATTGAGATCATTGTTAGTTGGTGCGCTGTCGTTTAAATCTTCCGCGTGTACGAAAAGTTCTAAATTTTTATAACGACGCATGTCTAAAGCTACATTTTTGAAAACAGCTTTTGAAGTATTTGCTGGTAAAGGCGCAGTTTTTAAATAAAGAGAAGCTTCATTTTGTCTTTGTGCACCTGCGTTTCCACTTAAAATTTGTCTGTCGATTCCTGGAGGAAGAACGTACGGAGGTTGGTTTAATCCATTTTCCTCTAAATTCACACTTCCAACATCTACAAACTGATTATCAACAGGATTTACACCTTCAGTATCTGTAGTATTGGTTGCAATATCTTTGGTGTATTTTCTCCAGTCGCTTCTTACCAAATCCAAAGTTCCGAAACGGAGTGTTGCAGTTTGGTCAAATCCTGTTAATAGCATTCTTGCAAAACGGACATTGTTGAGGATTGAAAGGTCTTTTACGCCGCCTTCATTGGCTCCCTGATCAAACTGAGAAACCGGTACTCGGAAAAGATACCATTTATTGGATCCGGTTTGCCCATTCTGGAATTTTACTTCCACCTCCTTTTCATCCACGATAAATTTCTGTCCTACAGCAAGGCTGGATTTGTCGAGGTTAATGGTGTATTGAGTATAATTTTCGTTCTGATCTAAATTGTAATCGCGGTTTACATCTTCTGCATCAGGAGTCTGTGTTGCCACTTCCAAGGTGTTGCTCTGGGAGTTTCCTTCCGGATTACGGAAATATTTATAACGTTCCGTAAGCGAAGAAGCCTGCGTTCCCTGAAATTTATCGGAAAGGTAAAACACAAAATCATCGGAAGCCGGATCTGGCGTATTGGTTACCGGATTGATGAAATTGGTGCCGAACTTTGCAGCTTCACCAAAAGCGTCCAAACCGTCATATCCTAAATCCTGCGCTGTTCTTTCTTCATTTTCAGTGGAAAAAGCATAAAGGATCGGGAATTGGTTTGGTTGGCTACCCCAGTTTGTTGTCGTTGTATTTGCCGGAACATTGGGAGTTGGCAAGCCGTTTTCGTACTGCAGTTTTCCGTCTTTCAACACATCTTCTGACACGTTTCCTAACTGAAGCAAAAGTTTAGGATTTGCACCCAGATTGTTTCCGTCCGCATAAGGATCCATCATCCAGAATTCAACGTATTCAATGTTTGAGTTGATAAAATTGGATACCGAAATCGGACGCATCAATCCCGCCCATCGTTCTTGGGTGCTTTCGCTGTTCGGGTTTAAGTTATAAGGTCCTCTCTCGGTCGGGAAATAAGTAATATCGAACGTGTTGGTATAAAGCTGCTCGCCCGCAACGAAATCCCGCGAATTGTATAATTCCTGAGTCTGAACCCTTCTTGAAGCATGATTTGAAACCGCCTGAGCATTGATTCCGTTGGGTGCTTTGCCACCAATTCCGTAAAATCTTGGGTCGATGTTGTACCAAGTCATTAAACCTCTTCCGTTGCCATGTGCCAGGTTATCATTTAAAGTTGAATTCGAGAAATAAGGCTCCGGATTTTTCTCAGGCTTAGAAGCCAAACTCCACATGGCAGGTTCCTTTAAAGAGATCTTGGATGTTGTCTGTTCGAAATCATCGATGTAAGACTGGTCACCAATGCCTTTGTTCTGCCCCGGAATCAGGTAAGCGCCTTCCGCCAAAAAACTGAAGTTTGACGGAGCTTCGGTATTTACAAACGGTATTTTATCGGTAAGCCGAGTAAGGAAAGGCAGCTCATTATTATATAAAACATTGAAACCTGCCATGGTATTGTTCACAGCTTCCTGACCGAAGTTTACCTTTTGTGTTAATGGAGTTTCGGAGTAATTTACCACGGTTCCGCCGATCGTTAAATGTTCATTAAACTTTCGCTCCAAATTAAGGCCTAAAAATCTTTTCCTCTGGGTATTAAAAGTCAGTTGGTTTTCCAGGGAAATATTAATCGCCTGGCCAGACTGTTTCACGGTTTCATTAATTATATTCACCGTTCCGAGCATATAATCTACCGTATAATCAATCCCTTCCTGAAGCTGTACGCCGTTTGCCGTAACTTTCACCGATCCCTGCGGCACATTAATTGCGCCTAAAGAAATCCCGGTACCCTGCGAACCTTTATAACGACCTTCGAGCGTATATCCTAAAGCCAGGCGGTTTTCGGATGCAACATTTTTGAACTGGTTATAAAGTTCGTTGAAGACAAATTTCGGGTCACTGCTTCCTAAGACACTCTGTAAATGCGCACCGAAAGGTTTCGCCTTCGTAAAAATAATTTTTCCGTTTTCCGGATCTACGGTAATTCCCGGAACAAAATCGAAAATTCCGTCTCCGGTTGTTGTTCCGTTCTCCTGAAGGTCATTGTTCATATTGAGACGGTCCCAGTTGAAGAGCTTCAGGAGATTGGTATCCTGCACCGGAGTATTGGGCAGGTAATTTACTTTTCCGTTTTGTGGATCCCTCAAATAAACATTCAGTAAAAATCCGTCCTGACTGATGTCGTTTGAATTTAACGCGTAGATATTCTTCATCATCAAATCCCACATCGGTGTCGTGGTAGTGGTTTTGGTATTTGATTTCAGAAGCTTGGTTATGAGAACGGGACTTTCTTCTGAAAATTCCCCGACTTTATACACTTTATTGTCTCCGTTGAGCGTATAGGTATAGGCAACCGTTAAAAGCTGATTATCATTAAGCCTTTGATTAAGCGATAAATAGCCTAACTGCGGGTGATATCTGAATTCGTTCTGGTTGAGCTTTCTGGCTTTTCTGTTGAAGATAAACTGCTCCCCATCGGTATAAGTCTCCGGAGAGCCGTTGGCGTTAGGAAAAGACTGTCCGTTGATGGCATTGTAAGCAGTATTTACATCACGGATTCCGGCCCCGAGACTTACGATTCCCTGATAAAGATTATTCTGCGAGTTGTCGGGATAACCCGAAACCCCTTCACCCAAATCACGGATCCCCAAAATTCCCTTCTGATCCTGAAGATTACCCGATCCCTGATCCAAAACCCAGGCTTCAATCCTTGTAATACTGATTCTGGAATTGATCTGAGGATAATTAAGCAATGCATTATCGTAAGAATTAAGGAAATAATGCCCAAGATAGTAATGCTGATTGTCTTCATAATCGATTGCGTTGAGTTTGAACGTATTCATTACACCACCGCCCTGCGCGATAATGTTACGTGCTTCTCCCTGTTGTTGTGAGAATACAAGGGTTCCAGTGGTTTTACCCAACTGAAATTCAGTCTTTAAACCAAACAGTGATTCGGAACCACGAATCAGGCTTGTAGAAAGCGGCATATTGACATTACCGAATTCTACTCTTTTAATAATTTTATCTTCCCCGCCGGTTGTTTTATCATTTAAACCTTTGCTTTGCAGATCCTTCCAGGTTCCTTTTGCCTGCCACACCAAATTCATCCGGTTTTCGAAAGCGAACCCACTTTGAGTGTCGTAATTAGCCTTAAGCTGCAGATTTTCACCTACTTTACCTAATAATCCCAACTGAATCCGTTGCTGAATATCAATCGCAAAATTGGTTCTGTTCTGAGGTAAGATTAAAGGATTGTCAATTTTCTGGTAAAGCCCACCAATATCGAAAGACGCGAAACCCTGTGGAATAATTTCGATTTTATTACCGCCGAAAATGGATTCGAAGAGTCTGTTCTTGATATTCAGACTCGGAAGGAGTCCCTTTTTCTCTGCATCGGTTTGGTCTTTTCGGTACCCAAGATTGTTAACCGACGACTTTTCTTTGTAATAGTCACTCAGCTGATTACTGAGCATGTACTGGTAATACTCCGCCGAAGTCATTGAAACGGGATTACCAACCACCATATTCCCGATTTTGGGATAGAGAAAATACATGCCGCTGGGAACATCATAAAATGCTTCGTAACGAATAGGGTTTGGTAATGAAAAATCCTGTCTTACTGAACTGCTGTCCGATGGTTTAACCTGTGCGAAAGTGTTCGCAAAAGAGACCATCAGAAATAATAACAGAAAAAACTTATGCTGAAAAAAATTATTCTTCTCCAAATGTTAAATGTTTTTTAAGATTTGCTTTACAAGATCCTCGACTGACAGATCCGGATTTTGCTTCAGGAAACGGTCGGCAATCTTCTCGCTCATTTTTTTGGAAATACCCAAAACCTCTACTGCAGATAACGCTTCTTCTTTTACTTTATTATTTACAAATGTAGAAATATTTTCCTCAGAAACCCTGAATTTTTGGACTTTATCACGCAAATCCACAATGATTCTCTCGGCAGTCTTCGTACCGATTCCCTTTACTTTTTGAAGCAGCAAACTGTTATTATTCATAATCGCGGCAGCGATTTCTTCCAGGCTTAGTGAAGACAGCATGATGATGGCAGAAACCGGCCCTACTCCGTTAACAGAAATTAACAGGTTGAATAAATCTTTTTCTAAAATACTGTTAAATCCGAAGAGCAAATGGGCATCTTCACGGATAATCTGCTGTATATGCAGAAATATAGGCTGTCCTAAAACCAGTTTTTCGGAAGTCTGCAGACTGATCCCGACAAAATAACCAACACCATTTACATCGATAACGACTGAGGTAGGATTATGTTCCTGTACAATACCCTTGAGCGTATAAATCATTATTTATGTTTTGAAGAAGCCAAATATAAGATTTTTAAAATTTTAAACCCTATTGATTTCAGCTTTCCAACAAAAGACATATTTTTTTGCCGGTTTTTATTAAATGAAGAGTAAAACCATGGATGTTTTACAATAATGAAATAAAAAAAAACCGCGGAAAGTCTAGATTTTCCGCAGTTTTTCAATACACTTATGTAATCCTTTATTACTTTTTCATTTCCTCTCTTTTCTGAGCATCCAGAACGGCGATTGTCGCAAGGTTTACAATTTCATCTACGCTTGCACGCATTTGAAGAACGTGAACCGGCTGTTTCAGACCCATTAAAATTGGGCCAACAACCTGCGCTACTTTCATCCCGCGGATGATTTTGTAAGAAAGGTTCGCACTTTCCAGATTCGGGAAGACAAAAACGTTCGCCGGTGTAGTTCCCAGTTTGGAGAAGGGATAATCAGAAAGATGGTCTGAATTCATCGCGAAATCCGGCTGTATTTCACCATCTACAATCATTTTCGGATATTTCTCGTGAAGTATAGCTACCGCCTCAGCTACTTTTTTCGAAGTTTCAGAAATTCCGGCGAAATTTTCAAACGATAGCATGGCAATTCGCGGCTCGATAGCGAAAGATTTCACGACGATTTCAGACATTCTTGCGATGCCTACTAGGTCCTGAGCAGTCGGGTTCTGAACAACTGAAGTATCCGCAAAGAAAATCGGTTTCTTCTCGGTAAGAATCATCATCATTGATGAAACTTTATCCACACCTTTTTCTTTCTCAATGATCTCAAGCACAGGCCTTAAGGTGGAAGAATAATTTTTTGAAAAACCAACGATCAGTGCATCCGTATCACCATTTCTCAACATCAGTGGACCGAAATAATCACGCTGGCGAACAAATCTTTTTGCTTTATATTCGTTCATGCCCTTGCGCTGACGAAGCTTCCAAAGATCTTCTCTGTATTTTTTACGGTTTTCTTCCTGATCATCGTCTGCAGGATCCACAATCGGAACATCGATTTCGATCCCCAATTTCTTCATCTGCTCTTTGATGTATTTTTTCTCACCTAAAAGTATCGGTTGTGCAATACCTTCTTCGTAAAGAATTTGTGCAGCTTTCAATACATTGTATTCTTCTGCATTTCCGAGGGTAACTCTTTTCGGGTTCGATCGCGCGCGGTTCTGCATCATTCGGATGAGTTTTTCGTCGCGGCCCATTCTGTCGAGAAGACTGTTTTCGTAATCTTCGAAATTTTCAATCGGCTTACCGGCGATCCCACTATCCATCGCAGCTTTGGCTACTGCCATCGATACTTTGGTAATCAGTCGGTTATCGAAGGGTTTAGGAATAAAATATTCTCTTCCGAAACTTAAATTTTTTAAGTTATAAGCCAAAATAACCGCTTCCGGAACTGGCTCTTTTGCTAAGTTTGCAATTGCATGAACTGCCGCAAGCTTCATCTCTTCATTAATTCCACGCGCCTGCACATCGAGCGCGCCACGGAAGATGTAAGGAAAACCAAGAACATTGTTTACCTGGTTAGGATAATCGCTTCGGCCGGTGGCCATGATGGTATCTTTTCTGGTTTCCATTGCCAGGTCGTACTCGATCTCGGGATTTGGATTTGCCAAGCCAAAAACGATAGGATTTTCTGCCATTGAAAGCAGCATTTCCGGTGTCATTACATTGCCTTTTGAGAGTCCAACAAACACATCAGCTCCCTTCAAAGCATCCGAAAGCGTTTCCAGATCAGTTTGTGCGACAAAATCGATCTTTTCGGGAGTTAGGTTTTCTCTTTTATGATTGATGACTCCTTTGGAATCGCACATCAGGATATTTTCTTTTTTAAGACCTAATTCCACATAAAGTTTTGTGCAGGCAATTGCCGCAGCTCCGGCGCCATTAACCACCATTTTCACGTCATCGATTTTCTTTCCTGCAATTTCGAGGGCATTAATTAAAGCAGCTGCAGAAATAATTGCAGTACCGTGCTGATCATCATGCATCAGCGGAATATTGAGTTCTTCTTTCAGACGCTGTTCGATGTAAAATGCTTCGGGTGCTTTAATATCTTCAAGGTTGATTCCACCGAAAGTAGGAGCGATTCCTTTGACAATCTCAATGAATTTGTCGGGATCTTTTTCATCGATTTCAATATCAAAAACATTGATATCGGCGAAAATTTTAAACAAGAGGCCTTTACCTTCCATCACCGGTTTTGAAGCTTCGGCACCAATGTCGCCCAATCCTAAAACGGCAGTTCCGTTAGAAATTACGGCCACTAAATTCCCTTTTCCTGTATAATCGTAAACTGTTTTGGGATCCTTTTCAATTTCCAGACATGGGATGGCGACACCCGGGGAATAAGCTAAGGAGAGGTCGCGCTGCGAAGAGTGCGGTTTTGAAGGAATGACTTCGATCTTTCCTTTCGGTTCGGTCTTATGATAATCGAGGGCTGCCTGGTTAAAGTTTTTCTCGTCTCTGTTTGTTTTGCTTGACATAATTTTTGGTTTTTCAATATCAGAAACCGGGTTCCCAGATTCTGAATAAGATTTCTGAATAAAATCTCTGCATTAATAATTTTTTCCGGCAGTTAGTTTAACTCCAGAATGTACTTTTTGTGGTAATCCACTAAACTTTCGATTGGTTTCTGCACCACTTTCCCCACGGTTAAGTTAAGTTCCGCGGCTGCGGCTCTTAAGATATCTTCATAAATAAAAGCGATGTAGCCAATAAAATTGATTTCAACTTTCCCTGCTTCGGGATAAGGAAGCACCTGATAATCGAGGAAATTCTTCATCTCATCAAAAACCATATTCTGAAAATAAGGGTGCTTTTTGCGTTCTGCAACAAACTTGTTGAATTCGCCCAAATATGCGTTCGCACGCGGGTTATGGTACATTCTTTTAATCGCTTCTTCGATGGTAAGATGATAGGTGCTGATGAAATCGTTTTCTAGATCTTTCGGCAG
>NZ_DAMBHK010000014.1:25437-34413 GCF_032060305.1 Kaistella sp.
CTTCGATGGTAAGATGATAGGTGCTGATGAAATCGTTTTCTAGATCTTTCGGCAGCTTTTTCATGAAAAAACGTCTTAAGAGATGTTTTCCGAGCGCGCTTCCGCTTCCTTCGTCACCGATCAAAAATCCCAGGGAAGGCAAATCGGTTCTGATTTTTTCACCGTCGAAATAGCAGGAATTGGATCCTGTACCGAGAATACAGATTATTGCGGGAGTACCATTGTAGGCTGCATAGGCTGCGGCCGTCATATCTTCTTTTACCGTAATTTCTGCATTGGGAAAAGCTTTGGTAAACTCATCGGCTACCTTTTTTCTATTATCGGGCGTTCCGCAACCGGATCCGTAAAAAAAAACTTTTTCGATATGATTTTTAAGGAAGAACAGTTCCTGATTCTTATCAATTTCCTGTAGGATAAACTCAGGATTAATGATATTTGGATTGAATCCCAGTGTTGTGGTTTTCAGATTGGGTTCCCCGTTATTTTCGAGAATTACCCAGTCGCATTTCGTGGAGCCGCCGTCGACAATGGCAATCATATACTGTATCGTTTAATCTGCTAAAATATCAATTTTATTTTAAACACTTTGTTATTTACCGCACAATTTTTTGTGTAGAAAACTTAAAAAAAAGTTGGTCATAAAAAAAGCAATTCAAATAAAGAATTGCCTGATTTATTACTGAAAACCCAACGATTATTCCACACTCAGCACTTCTACAATCTCGGGAGCAAACTGCTTAATGGTGTTTTCAACGCCCAATTTCATGGTAGAAAAACTCATGGGGCAGCCGTTGCAGTTGCCCTGAAGCTTTACATAAACTACATTGTCTTTAAGATCTACCAATTCGATGTCGCCGCCGTCTTTATTAAGAAACGGCCGGATGCTCTCGAGTGCTTCGAGTACTTTGGTTACGGTTTCTTCCTGTTTTGTTTCCATTATTAATTTTTTGGCTGATAGGTTAAAGGTTCAAATAATAACATGAATCCCAATCAGTTTCCTATTTATTTTTTTGGTGAGCAACCTGCCATGGTTGTAATTTTCACGGCTTCGGTTGGCGGAAGATTTTTGTTTCTTTCCACTAAACTTTCAATCATATTCTGCGCTACAGTTTTATAAATTTCTGTAATTGCAGCTCCTTCCTGCATTGCAGCGGGGCGGCCAACGTCGCCTGCTTCTCTGATACTCTGGATGATTGGGATTTCTCCCAACACCGGAATTCCTAAATCTTCTGCAAGATATTGTGCGCCCTGGTTCCCGAAAATATAATATTTGTTATCCGGCAATTCTTCTGGAGTAAAGTACGACATATTTTCAATTAAACCTAAAACAGGAATATTGATGCTTTCCATCTGGAACATCGCAATCCCTTTTCTTACATCAGCAAGAGCGATATGCTGCGGTGTACTTACTATAACAGCTCCGGTTACCGGAACTTCCTGGATAATTGAAAGATGAATATCACCAGTTCCCGGTGGCAGGTCGATTAAAAGAAAATCGAGTTCTCCCCAAGCCGCATCACGAATCATTTGGTTTAAAGCTTTGCTCGCCATAGGTCCGCGCCAAACCACTGCCTGGTTTGCCCCTGAGAAATAACCGATTGAAAGCATTTTTACGCCGTAATTCTCCACTGGTTTCATCAGATTTCTACCGTCTATTTCAACAGAAATAGGTTTTGCTCCCACCGTGTCGAACATGGTAGGAACTGAAGGTCCATAAATATCGGCATCTAAAAGCCCTACTTTGAAGCCCATTTTCGACAAAGTTACAGCAAGATTGGCTGCAACCGTAGATTTGCCTACGCCACCTTTTCCGGAAGCCACGGCAATGATATTCTGTATTCCCGGAATCTGTTTCCCCTTGATTTGGTTCTGCTGAACTTCGGACGGTTCGGGAGAAGCAATTTTAAGTTTTAAAACTACATCTTCACCAAATTCTGAAGCAAAAGCTTGTTTCATGGCAGCTTCGAGTTTCTTTTTCTCGTGCATTGCCGGAGAATGTGCGGTCATATCGATATACACATCATTTCCCATCACCTGGAAATTGTGTACTAAATCATCAACTTCTATCTCTTTCAGAAATAACTGAACTTTTTCTTTCGTCAACATAATTTTTACTAAAAATTGAATGACAAATTTACGCAAATTTTTCTGTAATTTAGAATGAATAAAAGTTAGATTGAACTGACATCAATCAGTATTAATTGATTTAAAATGCTTTTTCCGACCGGAATTAAAGGCTGCAGTAATAAAGAAAACCAGGAATGACGGGATTAACCAGCCTAACTGATGTTGGGATAAAGGGAGCCAGCTATTTATCTGTTCAACCGATTCAGAGAAAATATTAAAGTGCTGAAAGACAGAAAGTGACGCCACCAATGCTGAAGTAGCCACCGCCGCGATAAACGGTGTTTTTGAAAATATAATTTTCCCGAAGAACAGCAATGTAAGAATCAGTGCGAAGGTAATCGGATAGACAAAGCCCAGAATTACCACGGCATAATCGATGATTTCTTCCACGCTTTTCACCGAAAAATAAGCGGAAACCAAACAGGTTAACACCACGCCCACTTTATAATTTATTTTCCCGAACGTGAATTTCTCAAGAAAGCTGCCCATTGCAGAACTAAGTGCAATCGCAGTGGTAAGACAAGCCAAAGCTACCGCAAATGAAATCACCACGGTGCCGTTTTTACCTAAAACTTCATTCGAAATATGGAGCAAGAGGTCGGTTCGGGATATATTTTCCGACATAGGATAACCCGAGTGCGCGCCCAGATAAATTAAACCTCCATAGATAAACAGCAAAGCCACCATAGAGATTAATCCCGCCGCTATGGTAATTTTAAAACGGTCGTTACTGTTGGTATATCCTTTATCAATCGCAGCAGAAATAATAATTCCTGCGAAAATAACCGACGCCAAAACATCCAATGTCTGGTACCCTTCATGAAAAGCAAAAACAAATGATTCCTGAGTACTTATGCCGGTGATTTTAGAAACATCAGGCGGATTCATAATGCCCATCACCACCAGAATTCCTAAACTTAAAATAAGAAAAGGAGTAAGAAAATTTCCGATGATATCTACAATTTTCGATTGCGAAACCGATAAAAATATGACAACCGCAAAAAAGATGGCGGAGAAAAGAACATTATTAAAGCCCGGAAGAAGCGGTTTTATACCGATTTCATAAGTTGCAGCGGCAGTTCTTGGAATTGCTACAATGGGACCGATACATAACATAATGAGAAACGCCAAAACGGTAACTACAAAAGGATTAACCTTTCGGCCGAGATCCGTAAATGATGTACCGAAAAGCACCACGGTAAGCACACCCAAAAAAGGTGCAATAATTCCTGTGGTGAAAAATCCAGCAACAGCGGCAAACCATTCGCTTCCGGATTTCAGTCCGATGAAAGGAGGAAGAATTAAATTTCCAGCTCCAAAAAACATCGCAAAAAGTGCAAAACCCAAGGTTATCGCCGGCCCGAATTTATTTTTCATTGCAATATGCAGTTCTCTGTATGATTGAATTTTATCGTTTTTAGGAATTCTTATAAATCTCCACCATGATTATCCAGCTGGCCTTCCCATTTGGAAACGGAAGAAGTTGCAAGAGCATTTCCTAATACATTCGTCATACTTCTTCCCATATCGCAAAAGTGGTCGATAGGTAAGATTAGAGCGATACCTTCCGGCGGAATGCCGAACATGGTACAGGTTGCCACAATAATTACAAGACTCGCTCTGGGTACTCCTGCGATTCCTTTTGAGGTAAGCATTAAAACCAAAAGCATGGTAATTTGCTGTCCCAAAGTCATATCGATTCCGTAAATCTGTGCAATGAAAATCGCGGCAAAAGTCATATACATCATACTTCCATCGAGATTGAAAGAATATCCGAGTGGTAGAATGAAAGATACAATCCGGTTGTTACATCCAAATCTTTCGAGTTCTTCAACCAGTTTTGGGAACACAGCTTCGGAACTTGTAGTGGAAAAAGCAATTAACAAAGGAGCTTTAATCCTGCGTAAAAGTTCGAAAAGGCGGTTTCCTAAAATCAGATAACCTACAATAAGTAGAACCAACCATAGAATACCAAGGGCAAAAAAGAAGTCACGCAGATAAATTGCATACACTTTAAAGATTTCGAACCCATTTGTCGCTACAACTGCAGCGATTGCACCCAAAACTCCAAGTGGCGCGAACCACATGATGTAACCTACCATTTTCAGAATGGCGTGAGCAGAGATATCAAGCGCACGGACGATAGGTTTTGTATATTCTTCGCCCATATTGGCCAGGGCAACCCCAAACATAATAGAGAATACTACAATCTGAAGCACTTCATTCGTAGCAAACGCCTCGAATAAA
This sequence comes from Kaistella sp., assembly GCF_032060305.1. NCBI lineage: Bacteria > Pseudomonadati > Bacteroidota > Flavobacteriia > Flavobacteriales > Weeksellaceae > Kaistella > Kaistella sp. The sequence goes on from NZ_DAMBHK010000014.1 coordinate 29,812, forward strand.
CTTTTCGGGATAATGTGTTTCACGAACTGTTCTAATGAAAGTCCCTGGCTGTTTGCCACTACTTCACCGGCATCTCCCGCAGCAGGAATAGCGAGCTGCATGACTTTGCCCGGCTCCATCCAGTTTACTAAAACAAGTCCTATCGTAAGTGACACGAGAGAGGCTATTATAAACCAAAGCATTGCTTTCGTACCCACGCGGCCTATCATCTTTATATCACTCATCTTGGCGATACCCACCACCAAAGTTGTAAATACCAGCGGAGCGATAATCATCTGCACCAAACGGATGAAGACGGTTCCTAAAAGTTTAATGTTTTTCGAAAATCCTTCGGAACTTTCAGGGTACTGGGTATGCACGATCCCGCCCATTACAACTCCTAATATAAGCGCAACGATAATGGCGATGAACAGTTTGTTTTGTCCTTTCATGTATTTTGTTTTTTTTGAAGAATCGTCTGAGGCGATCTTTGGAAAGAGGTTTTGTAAGAATTACAAATATATGTTTTTTTATGGAAAATCATCAACAATGCCCAATATCAGACAGACATCATAAAAACCGTATCGCATCATTACCAAAACAAAAACCTCTGAAAAATTCAGAGGTTCTAATATACTGCAATATAGCGCGTATTGTTTAAATAATTTATGCTCTTAAATATCTTGCATAAGCATAACCTTCTTCTCCATCGGCGGTTCTTACTTTCCACCAGTCGTCTGACGTCTGCTCTACCAAAGTTACAGTTTCGCCTTTAGCAGCTTTACCTACGATAGCACCGTCTGTTGAAGGTTCCTGTCTGATATTAAGGTTAGAATCTTCTGTAGCAACGGTTAACGTAGAACCTGATGCCAAACCTGCCACCTGAACATCAACATTGATATCCGAAGCGGAATAAGTAGAATCTATTGCGCCAAGGGCGTTCCACACTGCATCTTTTGCTGCGGTAGAAGCGGCGCTTCCTGACACATATAGAATCCCGTCCTGTTCTACTACCTTAAGATTGGATACTCCGGCTGACTGAGCAGCAGAGATTACTCCTGCGTATTTATCCTGTAATGCACTCATAACTTATTATTTTACGGTGTAATTATAATTAACTTTTCCAGCCTGTAACGCATCAACCGACATTTTAATTTTTCTCGCCTGTTCCGGAGAAACATTTCCGGTAAGGGTTAATTCGCCGTTAATCACTTCTACCTTAACCGAAGGGAAATCCTTAACCGCGTCGGTTACTTTCTGCTGAACTGCAGGATCAACAGCAGACACTGTTTCTACCACCACAGGAGCTTCAATAGTCGCCATATCCATTACATCCTTAATACCTGGGATTGCTTTTAAAGAAGCGATCATTGCATCTTTTGAAGCCTGGTCTGCGAACGTTCCGCTTAAGTGCGCAGTTCCGTCTTTTACTTCAACGGATGCTGTTGGGTTAGAGGTTACTACTGTTGTAGCCTGGGTTTGGAGTTCTGCATCTGTAACTTTCTTTTTACAAGAGATAGAACCGAACGATACTGCGAGCGCTAAAGCCGCCATTGCGATTGTTTTTTTCATAGTGAATTTATTTAATGTTAAAATTGGTTCTCAAATTTAAAGATAAAAGCGAAGTTTGATTCTTAATTAAATACTAAAGTTTTCTTAAATTTCTGAGATGCCCCTCCGATTCGGTAAAAACCCCTAGGCATATCATGACTGTATTATTCTCAAATATACATTTTTAAATTTAAATTTTCAAACTTTCTCTTGAATGGTGCGAAATGTAAGATTTACCCTCGGCGCAGTCACTCTTTTTGTTGGCGGAAGTCGATGGAGCCAATACGACTGTGTTTCATCTCTCATGACCAGAAGGCTTCCGTGCTCCAAAACCAATTCAACTTTTTCGCCGGTTACTTTATGTTTGAACGAAAATTTTCTTTCGGCCCCCAAACTCAATGAGGCAATTGCTCCGTTTTTTTTAAGGTCCTTTTCCGCATCGCTATGGTACGCCATTCCTTCGTCTCCGTTATGATAAAGATTCAGCAGGCAGGAATTGAATTTCTCTCCCGTTTTTTCCTCGACAAGTTTCTTCAAAGCAAGAAGTTCTTCGGTCCAGGATAACGCTGTTTTTGTGGTTTTGGAATAAGTGTACTGAAAACCTTCGTCCCCATACCACGCGACTTTTCTTTTAGTAACAATCTTTTTTCCAAATATTACGGCTTCATCATTTTTCCAGGCAATATTTTCTAAGAGCTTCCAGTAAAAAAAATCTGCTTTATCCGCATCCAATATTTTGCCAAAATAATTTACGGTTCCATCTTTTGGAAGTAAGTTAACATCTGGTTCAGCAAAATTTCCGAATAAACTCATCATAGAATTATTTACAAAATCAAATTTCTGATTTTTTTTATACATTCGTTCAAAATTAGTCTCAATGAAAAAACTCTTACAGATTCTTCTCATTTTCTGCTTCATCACGTTGTTTGCGCAAAACAGAGCCGATAACACATTCGTAAAAGAAAACTTTATTAAAAAAGAGGTGTATATCCCCATGCGCGACGGTGTGAAATTATTCACTTCAATTTACATTCCGAAAGACATTTCCAGAACAAAAAAATATCCTTTTATCATGCAGCGTACCTGTTACAGCGTTGCTCCGTATGGTGAAAATGAATACCGTGCCGCTTTAGGTCCAAACAAATATCTGATGAACGATAAGTATATTTTCGTTTATCAGGATGTGCGCGGCAGATACATGAGCGAAGGGACTTTCACCAACATGACGCCGCAAGTTGAGCGTAAAACTAAAAAAGACATTGATGAAAGTACTGATACCTACGACACGATTGAATGGTTACTAAAAAACATCAGTAACAATACCGGCAAAGTTGGACAATACGGAACTTCCTATCCTGGATTTTATACCGCGGCCGGAATTCTGGCGGGCCATCCTGCTTTGGTAGCGTCTTCACCTCAAGCACCGATTTCCGATTTTTGGAACGACGACTTTCTTCACAATGGTAAATTCATGCTCGGATATTTTCGCACTTTCCCAGTTTTTGGCGTACAAAAAACCAAGGCCGAAAAAGAAGGTTGGTATATGGATTCTTTCATAAAACCTACTTCAGAAGACGGCTTGAAATTCTACCGTGAACTCGGAACTTTAAAGGACGGCTACGAAAAATATTACAGGGATAATTTCTTTATGACGGAAATTATGAATCATCCAAACTATGATGAATACTGGCAAAAAAGAAGTCTTCTTCCTCACTTAAAAAACGTAAAACATGCGGTAATGACCGTCGGTGGCTGGTACGACGCTGAAGATTTATTCGGACCATTAAACATTTACAAAACAATTGAAAAAACCAGTCCGAAAGCCAAAAACACCATCGTGATGGGACCATTTTCTCACGGAGCCTGGGCAAGGGAAACCGGAAAACATTTCCATAATGAGATTTATTTTGGAGACAGCATTGCCACCTATTATCAAAAGAATCTGGAAACGAAATTTTTCAGTCATTACCTGAAGGGAAATTCCAAAACCGACGCCGGCCTGCCGGAAGCCGTGATGTATGACACCGGAAAAAAAGAATGGAAAGAATTCAAAACCTATCCGCCAAAAGAATCGGTAAAACTAAACTTTTATCTTGCCGACGGAACCCTAAAAAACATCGCCTCGAACACTGTTTCTGAATATTACAGCGATCCAAACAATCCAGTTTTAAGTTCGGATAATTTGAAAGATTTCAATGGATTTACGCCAAGAAATTACATGAGCGAAGACCAGCGTTTCGCTGTTGGAAGACCGGATGTTTTGACTTTCACAACCGATGTTTTAACTGAAGATATCACATTTGCCGGAGAAATTTTAGCCAAACTTAACATCGCTTCCACTTCTACTGATGCAGATTTTGCGGTAAAGCTAATTGATGTGTACCCGGAAGATTTCAAACCGGCGGAAAAGAAGGACGGCGTTATTTACGGGAATTACCACCAAATGGTAAGAAGCGAAATTATGCCGGCAAGATTCAGAAATTCGAGAGAAAAACCTGAAGCATTGGTTGCCAACCAGAAGACAGCAGTGAATTTCCGACTTCAGGATGTGGTGCATACCTTCAAAAAAGGACACCGGATTCAGATTCAGATTTCAAGCACGTGGTTTCCGCTGTTTGTTGTAAATCCTCAGAAATTTTTGGCAAATCCGAACCTTGCGACAAAAGAAGATTATACAAAAGCATTCATCAAAATCTTCGGTGACAGTTCTATTGAAGCCGATATTTTAAAATAATTTCGTTTTAAAACATAAAAAAATCTCTTTCAACGAATTGTTGAAAGAGATTTTTATTTTTTACCACAAAACGCACTAATTAATGTCTGTATTAAATGAATCTTGATTCTTGGTTCTTGGTTCTTGGTTCTTGGTTCTTGGTTCTTGGTTCTTGATTCTTTTTTCTTTTTTCTTTCTTCTTTCTTCTTTCTTCTTTCTTCTTTCTTCTTTCTTCTACTTCGAAATATGATAATACGCCAACATTTTATAATATAATTTTGCAGCAAGGAAAGCCGTTGGTTTTGGCATCGGCGAATCCATTAATTCTACAATATCAAAGGCAACTACATTGCATTTTT
>NZ_DAMBHK010000014.1:34513-36672 GCF_032060305.1 Kaistella sp.
GGCATCGGCGAATCCATTAATTCTACAATATCAAAGGCAACTACATTGCATTTTTCAAAAACTTTTTTAAGCAATTCCAACGTTGGATACCACTGCAAACCGCCCGGTTCTGGAGTTCCTGTGGAAGGCGCAATCGATGGATCAAATGCATCCAAATCGATGGTGATGTAAACATTTCCAGAAACTTTTGCAAGAACATCATCAATCCAATTTGGGTTTGTCGCGATTTCATGTGCCCAAAAACAATTTCCTTCTTGTACATATTGCATTTCCTCTATATCTCCAGAACGAATCCCGACTTGTACCAAATTATGTTTCTGACTCGCTTCAAAAACCGCACAAGCATGATTGGAAGTGCTTCCGTGAAAATCCGGACGTAAATCGGTGTGTGCATCCAGCTGAAGAACCGTAAGATTTTCAAACTTTTCGCCTACCGCGCGAATAGAACCAATAGAAACCGAATGTTCGCCACCGAATAGCGTGAATAATTTATCTTCATGACCCAGCAATTCTTTGGTTTTTTGGTAAACTGCTTCGGTCATGGCTTCAGGAGAAGAATTTTCAGATATTTCCCCGGCTAAATACACTCCTTCCAAATAGGGTTCGGTGCCGGTTTCTATGTCGTAAAGCTCCATATTTTTTGAAGCATCAAGAAAAAGTTCCGGGCCTTTGTCGGCACCTTTCCCCCAGGTTGAAGTTCCGTCGTAAGGAACGGTTACAAGCACTACTTTTGACGATTCTAACTGAGCGTTTTCTTCCGGAATTCCAGCATATGTCTGCATAGGATATTTAAATTTTTAGGTTGAATATTTAAGATTTCAAAGATAAAAAAAACGGTGGTAACTCATGGCAGTTTTCTCACACGTCCGATTTCAAAAAAAATGATAACTTTATGCAAAACTTCATGTGATGGAAACAAATAATATCGAAAACAAAAACGGAAAGTGGATTTGGGGAATTTTTTATTACAATAAAGAAGACAACAGAATTTTCCCTCCAAAAAGAATTCCCTGGATGGGCTGGACCGTGAATTTTGCGAACTGGAAATCGATAGCAGCACTCGTCGCAATGCTCATATTTTTCTATTTTATTATATTCATTATCGGAAAGTATAAGTAATAAACAGCTGTTTATAATACTTACTGCACTTTTTTTACCTTTGCGAAAATAATTGATATGCCGCTAAAAGCAGTTCTTTTCGATATGGACGGTGTGATTGTGGATACCGAACCGCTTCACCGAAAAGCTTATTTCAAAATGTTTGACGATTTGGGAATCGACGTTTCCGAAAAGCTTTACACCAGTTTCACCGGCTCATCTACGAAAAGAGTTTGCACCACTTTGGTTGAAAAATTCAATCTGGAGGTATCTCACGAAGACCTCGCCGCCATCAAAAGGAATTATTTCAAACATTATTTTGATCATGATCCGGATTTCGATTTAATCTCCGGTGTGCGAAATCTGATCGAAAATTACTATGAAAACGGCATTAAACTCGTTTTGGCTTCTTCTGCTCACATGAATACGATCAACTGGGTCTTTGAGAAATTCGGTCTTGAACAATATTTTATTGGAAAAATAAGCGGAGCCGATCTTCAGGAATCTAAACCTCATCCGGAAATTTTTGTCGTGGCCGCGGAAATGGCCGGTGAAGACAAAGAAAACTGCATGGTGATAGAAGATTCCACAAACGGAATTGAAGCTGCATCGGCTGCAGAAATTTTTTGCGTGGCTTACCAGAGTGCGCATTCAACCCATCAGGTTTATGACAAAGCCAGCCTGCTGGTTTCAGATTTTACCGATATTGAATTTGAGAAAATTTCTAAATATTTCTAATAAAATTTAAAAAAAAGTAGCAAACTCATGTTGCTCCTTTTGTTTTTTTAGTAACCTAAAAGTTTTAAAACTTCATCCGGTTTCTGCTCTTCCCGGAAGACTTCGTAGGTGAAATTCCCGTCCTCGTCTTTGTTAATGAGGATATGCCTCGGCTGCGGCATCAAACAGTGATGAACACCACCATATCCACCGATGGTTTCCTGGTATGCACCTGTGTGGAAAAACCCGATGTACAAAGGCTTTGTATCACTGAAAACCGGCAGATAAATCGCATTGGTGTGCTGCTCAGAATTGTAATAATCGTCGGAATCGCAGGTTAAGCC
>NZ_DAMBHK010000014.1:36772-38299 GCF_032060305.1 Kaistella sp.
ATTCCGGTGTTGATGAAAAAGTGAAGCATTTTCAACCTTGCATTGGGATGTTCCGCAATTTTCTGGCTGTAATACGGGATGATGTCTTTGTAACCAATTCCTAATCTGGAAGTATAAAATTCAAATTTCGGCTCTTCCTCTGAAGCGATTCGGATGCCGATATTGAAAGTGGAATCGATACTTTCCGTCAGTTTATCAAGTTCGCGGTAATTATCAAGAATCGGGATAATGTTTTGAAAACCGCTGTTAATTAAATCTGAGATTTTCGCCAGATAATCGTCGGTTTTAAATCCGTTACAAATCACCTCAACGTCTTTGCCGTACTTGCCTTTTTCGTAAAGCGACCTGATGATATCCATATCATAAGCTGAGGAGGTTTCCAGAGAAATATCGTTTTTCAACGCCTCTTCTACTACAAAAGCAAACTGGCTCGATTTTGTACAATAGCAATAAGTATAGCCTTTTTTATAATCGTTCTTTTCAATAGCTTCTTTAAACCAGGCTTTCGCACGCTGAATATTGGTGGAAATTTTTGGCAGATAATTAAACTTCAAAGGCGTACCAAACTTTTCGACGACCTCCATCAAAGGAATATCATGAAACTGGAGCGTATTTTCCGAAACGTTGAATTCTTCGGTTGGAAAGTACAAAGTCTGATCGATAAGTTCTGAATATTTAATTTTCATTATTGGGTAATCGTAATTAAGTGTTAAAACTGCAAAGTTGGTAAAAAAAGTTGGTTTTCAGCGAAAAATTAAGGAGTTTTTGGAGTTCGATGCTCATCATAGAAAAATGAAAATCACAAAACAAAAATAAGCAGGGATTTAAGATTAGTGCGCGACAAATACGACCAGATCACCTTCTTCGTAATGTATAATCACCGTTTCTTCTGCAGCGAAATTTCTGGTACCGATTCTCTTTGAAAGGTCCAGATTTTCGTTTGTCAGCGGCCAGTTTAAACCTTCAGTAGTAATATTCTCTGTAACCGGAAAAGGATAAAGCGAAACTGTTTTTCCTTTCACATTTTCTAAAACCAAAGTTTTAGGTGCGAAAAAATAGGTTGAAAACTCATCAAAAAAAGTGATTTTCAATTCATTTTTAAAGAGGAAAGCTACGGTTAAGTTTCCGAGAAAATGATCCATTTCGCCGCCGCTTGCACCATAAACATCAACTGTTGAGATGCCTTTCTCCCGGATGATTTCTAAAGATTTCTGGAAATCTGTTTTATCCTGATCGGGCGTGAAAATAAATTTTTCATCGTAAAGCACCTCATCACTTCCGGTATGCGAATCGAAATCACCGGAAATAAAGTCGAGCTTTTCCAGCGGAAAATTCTTCTCTTTTAAATAGTGAAAAGCCCCGTCGGAACTGGCAATAAGCGAATAACCAGCGATATCGGGAAGATCTTCGGGCGGTATCCCGTTAATAAAAAGCAGGGCTTTATCGGTCATTGGGATTCCAGTATTCTTCGGATTCATTATTGATTTTCGACATATATCTTGCCAACACAAAAAGGTAATCCGAAAG
>NZ_DAMBHK010000014.1:38399-40669 GCF_032060305.1 Kaistella sp.
TAGGATTCAACTCTCGCTGAGGCTTTGGAAACTCTGGTTCCGCCATATAAAGCCGTTTCGCCTTTGTCACCCGTTTTGGTGTAGATCTTCATAAAATAAGTTTTAAAAAAATTGATTTTTGTTTGTAGAATATCAGGCAGTCCATTTTTTAGATTTCTTCATGTACCTGACCATATCATCAAAAACGCCCGCTACTTTATCATGGAATTCAAAATCATTCAGTTGATCGAGTTTCGCGCGGAAAACTTCATCACTATTTTGTGTTTTGGACATGATCTGTAATTTTTACTTATCAAATATAAAGATTGCATCGCATTATCTGCACAAAATTCTAAATTATTGAATTTTATCCAATATAATCTTCCATAAACTACGGTTATAGCTTCTGAAAAAATTGATATGCCCCACCTGTTTTTTTGGGGATTCCGAGACTTTTATTTCTCGGTAGATTTTCTTCATATTAGGATATGAATTGTTCATCAGACTCTCCATCCCCTTCATCGTCACCCACGAATCGTCTTCTGCGTGAATGATAAAAGCCTCTTGATTTAAATCTTTCGAGTGATCTTTTTCAATTTTTTCATAAAGCCTGCTGGTGGATTTTTTATTGAGAATCAAGGTGCGCCAGTCATAAGCGCTTCCTTTTGGTAAAGATTCGCCCAAACCAAACCGGTGCGCCGGAAAATATCCCTTTAAAATCACTGTTACCGGAACCGCAATGCCAAATCCCAGCGCTGCAGTAACCGCAACCCGCCAGGAAAGATGACCGATATATGCATCCTGGGTTGCGACGAAAATGAATTTTTTGAAAATTACTGAATCTTCATTCATTCCTAAAATCAGCGCGCCTACGGAATGACCGAGACAGAATTTGGTGTAATCCGGATAATTTTCTTTAATAAAAGTGGTTATGGTTTTGAAATCTCTAGTTCCCCAGATCCGCATGGACGCTTCGAAACCTTTCATTTTCCTGGGCTTGGACTCACCGATTCCTCTGTAATCATAGGTAATAACGGTGAAACCCTGCGTTGCCAGATATTTAGCAAAGGAAAAATAAACCTGCTGCTTCACACCCGTGGCCGAATTTATGACCAAAAGTTTCCGGTTCGGAATCTTGGGTTCAAAAATCTTTACGGATATTGGAAAATAATCCGGAGTCTGTAGAACTAATTCTTTCATTCAAAGCAAATTCACTGAATTTTAGTGAAAATCAAGCTCTAAATTTACTGAAATATTGATAAAAAGAAAGGTTTAAAGTATGCCGTCAATAGCAATTTTACGGTCACGAGAAGTCTTTAAGGTATGGAAGACCGCGCTGTGAGCCTCTGTTTTTGGTTACTTTCAGCGAAACATCATTCCCGAATTTTACCGAGTCATCCACAGTATTTCCGTGACAAAGTGCAATTGAAAGACCGGAAACAAAAGCATCGCCCATTCCCAGTTTATGCAGAACAGAATCGTGATCGTTTCGATAATATTTCATTTCGGAACCATTGAAATACGTGGTTGAATTAGAATCATCGCGCACAAAAAGTTTGTTAGGATACTTTTTCAGGATATCTTCACGTTTCTCTTCGCCAAAAACAATGGATAGCTCGTTGCTTTTGGCCACGATAAAACTTGCATTTTCCAGAACGTTAGCAGAAAGTTCTTTTGCAGGCGAAGCGTAGATGCCCACTTTCAAATTGTTTTTCTTGGCTAGCTCTACGGTAAACTCCACCACATCCATCGGAATTTCAAGCTGAATCAGCACCAAATCAGCCGTCTGAAAAAACTTTTCAGCTTCGGCAACATGCTCCGGTTTCAAACAATAATTTGAAGCGGGAACTACAACGATAGAATTTACGCCGCCCGCTGCGGTTACATACGCCGTTCCGGAGGCTGCCTTTTCTGTTTCTGCCACAAAGCCTACGTTAACTCCTTCATCAACTAAATTCCTCAGGATTTGCTGACCAAACGGATCCATGCCCACACAGCCTATGAAATACACACTCGCACCGAGTCTTGCGGTTCCAACGGCCTGGTTTGCACCTTTGCCGCCAAAAAAACTTTCAGACCGCAGTGCCATCACCGTCTCATTGGGCTGAGGATGATGCTCCGTATTAAGAACCAAATCGATGGAGGAACTGCCAACAACAATAATTTTCGGTTGCTCAGAAGTGATATTCATTGTTTCTCTGGAAATTTAAATATTGCAGAAATATTTCAACAGCACTTTCGGATTAAGATTCTGCTGACTGCTTAACAAAACTATTCTTTTAATTGCAGAT
>NZ_DAMBHK010000015.1:0-9245 GCF_032060305.1 Kaistella sp.
TCGTTACCACACCGGAAAACACGCCGGAAGATGCCAGAATTTTCATGGCTTCTTCACTGAACGGATGGAATCCTCAGGACCCGGCATTCGAACTGAAGAAAAGCAAAAACGGAACCTATGAACTTGAAATACCTGAACAGGCCGGAAAAGCTGAATATAAATTCACTTCAGGAAGCTGGGAAACCGCGGAAGGAAATACAGAAGGAAAAGGAATTGAAAACAGAACTTTCACATTTACGGGAATACCGCAAACACTTGAAAACACCATACTTTCATGGGCTGAACCTGAGCAGAAAAAGCATACCGCATCAAAAAACGTAAAAATCCTTAGCAAAAACTTCCCCGTTCCGCAACTCGGTACAACAAGGAAAATCTGGATCTATCTTCCTGAAGATTACGATGCCTCCAAGAAGAAATACCCTGTGATTTATATGCACGACGGGCAGAACCTGTTCGATCAACTGACTTCCTTTTCAGGTGAATGGCAGGTAGATGAAACCATGGATGAGTTCTTCCTCGAAGGTAAGAGACAGGCCATTATTGTAGGCATCGACAATGGCGGCAGCGAAAGACTGAATGAATATTCGCCCTGGAAAAATGCAAAATACGGCGGCGGAAATGGTGATCTGTATGCCGATTTTCTTGCCCAAACCCTGAAACCTTATATCGATAAAAACTACAGAACAGCTTCTTCAGCAAAGAACACCGGATTAATCGGCTCTTCGATGGGCGGGTTGATTTCCTTCTACACAGGCTTGAAATATCCTGAAAAATTTGGGAAACTGGGCGTGTTCAGTCCGAGCTTCTGGTTTGCGAAGGAAGATCTGACTCTTTATCTAAATGAGTATTCAAAATCTTTAAAAAAGACCAAAATCTATCTTCTGGCGGGCAGAAAAGAGTCAGATGAAATGGTCACCGACATTGAAAAAGCAGTTCCGTTACTGATGGGCAAAGGAATTCGCAGGAAAAACATCAAAACGAAATTCGATGATTACGGAACCCATTCTGAAAATTACTGGGCAAAAGAGTTTCCGGAAGCTTACATTTGGCTATTTTCACTAAAATAAATACGCCATAAATTCCAAAACACTCACTTCTTATGAAGTTGAGCGTTTCCAATTTTAAAAGATAGAAATCATATGCTTAACATCATATCACTGATGATTTCTAAATATTGTGTGTAAAATAGTAAATTAACGAAATTTAACGTTTATTCTCTTTTGTATCGGGGTTTTTAATTATATTTGCACTCCTTTAAAAACAAAAAACAGATAAATGAAGAAAATTTACTTCCTGCTTGGATGTACTGCATCCGTTATGGCAACCGCTCAGGTTGGTATCAATACTAGTGCACCCTCTACAACATTTGACGTTAGAAAATCCACTGTAACCACGGTTCCCGAAGGTGTACTTATCACTAGAATGTCTGGTGATGAACTGAAAGCAAAAGATGCCTTATATGGCAGCAGCCAACACTCAACACTGATTTATGCTACGGCAGTTCCGGGATCAGCGAGTACCAAGACTTCAAACATCAAAGCTCCGGGATTTTACTATTATGATAATGGTACTGGGAAATGGGAGGCTGTGATTAAGGAAGCTGTGACTCCAAAATTTTTCTACATGCCTTCAGTCCTTGTCAACACCACTACCTTGGGTGTAAAAACAATGGATCTCCATGCAGTTTATACCAGTCAGTTTACCAATCCACCGGTAAAAAGCACAGGTTCTGCAGGATCAATTCCCACTCTTGCAAAAGATAAACTGGAGTATTATATTACATATTATGACACTGCGTTGCTAAGAAATGTAAGCATCGATGCCAATGGACTGATGAGTTATGAGGTATATGGCAATGCCAGCGACGCGAGTTTCATGAACATCGTATTTGTTGTAAAATAAGACAAGTGATGAAAAAAAATAAATTACTGTTACTGACAGGCATACTGCTTGGCTGTAGTCTGAACAACGCACAGTTTACTATTACCAACAACTTCAGAACCAATGATTCCAGCGGGCTGAAATTGGGCGACAATGCCACGCTTACGGCAGCTTCCGGCGTAGATCCAAACGGTGAAGGCTGGTTACGGCTTACAAATGCCGCTACATTTCAAAAAGGTTATATGTATATCCTGCAATCTTTTCCTACTGATTTGGGGGTCCTTGCGGATTTTGAGTACAAAGCATGGCGGTCCAGCGACGACGGATACAACGGAGCGGACGGATTTTCCGTATTCCTTTTCAATGGAAATGTAACCGAAGCTGAGTTTAAACTAGGCGGATACGGCGGTTCACTGGGTTATGCTACCTACAACAATCCTGCAGGAACAACAGGCTTGAGTGGCGGTTATATCGGCGTTGGTTTTGATGAATATGGAAACTTCGCACGCGCGTCTGAAAACAGAAATGGCGGAACGAATGTTGAAGTTCCCAACTCAGTCGTTTTAAGAGGTCCTACCTCGGCGACTTATAACCTGTCTAACCCTTATTTTGCTCATAAGGCGCTCGGAGACCGAACAGGAACACTGGCTGAAATCAGAAACCGAAACGAAATCGATTATAACACTATTACACCCACCCGCCCTACCGACAATCAATTCTACCGCAGATTCCAGCTGGAAGTTAAAAGAGTTGGCGCCGATTATCAGGTAAACGTGAAGTGGAGAAAACAAGGGGAAACAACTTTCACCGAAATTATTACGCATAAAATCAACAGCGCAACATATCCTATTCCGCCGACTTTAAAGGTGGGTTTCGCAGGTTCCACCGGCGGTGGTTACAACTTTCACGAAATCCGCAATATTTTGCTTACAACTCCTGGAAATATCCGCGTGGACAGCCGTTCTGATATGGCGATGGTATGTAATGACCAGAAAACACGGGTTACTCTAAATATTGAAGTGACAAACGATACACCCATTGCACTCAGCAATATTAATTTCAGCAATGAAATACAGAATTCCGCAGGAACACTGCTCAATACTTCGCAGTTTAAGATTACATCATTATCAACCACTGGATTTTCCGCGAGTAATCTACCCACCACATCATTCCCAACCAATAGAGTAAGCGGCAAAGTTGGCTTGCCGGCAAACCGGTCAGGAATTGTGACCATCACGGGAGAATATTATCCGAAAGCACTTAAAAACAATGAGAGTTTTAAAAGTGTAACTATTGTCGACACCTCGGAAGTGACCGACACTGACAATTCAAACAATACAGCAACCTCAGTTATTGCGGTTAGAAAATGTAATTTTATTACTAACCCTTCACTCCCGAGCTATAATAAATAGAAAAAACCTGCTGACAGTAACGAACGCACCTCATAGAAGTGCGTTCGTTTTATTTTAATCGAAGTTGTTCGGATGAATCTGCCGGATATCTTCTACCGTTCCCAATACCTTATCTTTCAAAGAATTCTGATAATGCTCTAATTTTCCAGAAATATTCTCATCTGAAGTTCCGATGATTTTAGCGGCTAAAATGCCGGCATTCGTCGCGCCGTTCAGTGCTACGGTAGCTACAGGAATTCCCGACGGCATCTGCAAAATAGAAAGTACAGAATCCCAACCGTCTATTGAATTGGAAGATAAAATAGGAACGCCAATCACAGGTAAAGTGGTACAACTAGCCACCATTCCCGGTAAATGGGCTGCCCCACCAGCTCCGGCGACGATGACTTTCAGGCCACGGGATTTTGCCGTTTTTGCGTAATCAAACATTCTTTCCGGAGTTCTGTGGGCTGAAACTACCGTTAATTCATAGGGAATTTCGAGTGATTTTAGAAAATCCGCTGCCTGTTGCATGACGGGCAAATCGCTTTGGCTGCCCATGATAATTCCGACCATTTTTTACTTTTTTTGAAGTTTTAAAGATAAGAATTTTATAAGAACCATTCTTCCTCCGACCCATAAAAGCAGCAAAAAAGCGTACTTTTGCACCGTGAAATTTCCCAAAGACCCCAAACTCATTATTGCTATTTTAACCGTTGCCATCGTGTGGGGAACCACTTTTCTGGGCATCCGGGTTGCAGTGGAAACTATTCCGCCCTGGTTTGTTGCGGGAATCCGACAGCTCATCGCGGCCGGATTACTATTCATTATCCTGCTGTTTTCAAAACAACTTCGGTGGATTGGGTGGAAAAATTTAAGAATTCAAATTATTTTTTCCGTACTGATGCTGATTGTAGCCAACGGAATGACGACCGTTGCAGAAGAGCATCTTTCGAGCAGTTTGGCTTCTTTAATCAGCGCCACTTCTCCGCTTCTTGTATTTCTGGGAAGCATATTTTTTGGTCTTCAGAAATTTACCTACCGTTCTTTACTGGGAATATTAATGGGCTTCAGCGGGATTCTTCTGATTTTTAAAGATGGTATTCAGGATTTACTGAATCCGGATTACCGCATGGGCGTCATCTTTATTTTTATTGCCATCTGCGGTTGGGCTTTGGGATCAATTCTAACCAAAAAAATGAAACTTCAGCACCAGAATATTTCGTTGAACCTCTTTTATCAGTTTGCTTTTGCGGGAATAGCGCAGATTGCATTGGCTTTTATGCTGTCTGATAAAATTGAGGTGAATTCCTGGTCGTTCAAAAGCATCGCAGCAACCGTTTATCTTGCGGTTTTTGGCTCTGTAGCGGCTTATTTTGCGTTTCACTTTGCTTTAAAGAAGATTTCGCCAACCCAGGTTTCCCTGCTTTCTTATGTAAATACAGTGATTGCAATATTTTTGGGATGGCTGATTCTGGATGAAGAAATTTCGGCAGCATTTATTACCGCCACTGCGCTTATTATCTGCGGCGTTTTTATCACCAATTACCAGAAGGGAATGTTCCGGAGGAGAAAACAAAGCATTGATTAACCCTGGATATATTCTTTCAGCTGTTTAATGACTTCTTTCTGATCAATTACTTTTTCGCGGATGACATCGGTAATCGAAATAATACCGTTCATTTTACCCTCTTCCATCACCGGCAGATAGCGCACATTGTGATCGGCCATCAGTTGCATACAGTGATTCAGGGTGTCGAGCGGTTTAATTTCAGGAAGATTTACCGACATGACTTCCTTCACCTTAGTTTCTGAAGAATGCCGGTTTTTAAGAATAACATTGCGGGAATAATCTCTTTCGGTAAAAATACCGTGATACGTGTCGGCATCGTTTACCACCACTGCACCAACATTTCTGTCAGCCATGAGCTGTAACGCTTCCAGAACGGTCTGTTCCGGATTCACGCTGACGAACGAATTCCCCTTGCGGGCCAAAACTGTTGCTATATTACTCATAATCAAATATTTTGTATTAAAGTTATTACAAAATATTTAATTAAAAAATACAATTTTAAACGAAACGCTTAATGCCCGGAAACGACCTTCACAAGTGATTTTACGTGAATGAGTTTTTCTAAAAGTTCTTTTCTTGAGTTTGCCAGAATGTTGATGTGACCCATTTTTCGCCCGGGTTTGGTTGCTGTTTTTCCGTAAAGATGAACGTAGGTTTTGGGTAATTTCAGTACTTCATCCAATGCTTCATACTTTACTTTTCCCGAGAAATTTTCTTCACCGACCAGATTCAGCATTCCTGAAAATCCGAAAGCATCGGTATCCGCGAGCGGAAGATTTTTTAAAACGCGGTAAAGCTGTTCGAACTGTGAATTGGCGTTTCCTTCCTGCGTCTGATGGCCCGAATTGTGCAGTCTCGGCGCGGTTTCATTTACCCAAACCTCATCTTTCTTATCGAGGAAAAATTCAATGGCAAAAAGTCCGGGAGAATTGGCCGCCTTGATGAATTTCTTCACGATTTGCTGAATTTGTTGCTCCACATGTTCTGAAATATGCGCCGGACAGATATTAAAATCCAGAAGATTAAGTTTGGGATCCGCCACCATTTCAGTGACCGGAAAAGTTTTGGTTTCACCGTTTTCGTTGATGGCAACAATTACAGAAAGTTCTTTTTCGATATCAACCAGACTTTCCAAAACTGAAGGCACGTTCCACAATTTTTTTAGATCTTCATCGGTTCTGATGACCTGTACGCCTTTACCGTCGTAACCACCAGCATTCATTTTCTGCACGAAAGGCAGCGGAAAATTCGCTTCGGATGTATTCTGGATAATCTGAAATTCCGGACTTGGAATATCGTGTTTTAGATAAAATTCTTTCTGGAGAATTTTTTGCTGGATAATCTGAATGATTTCGGGACTTGGAATTACCTTAATACCACATTCGCGGAGTTCGTAAAGTGCATCAACATTCACATGCTCGATCTCGATGGACACTACATCCTTCCCTTTCCCGAAATTGAACACCGTATCGAAATCATCGAAATTTCCCTCGGTAAAGTTAGATATTGCATGGCAGGGCGCATCTTTGGCAGGATCGAGGGTAAACCATTCGTCATCATATTTTAATGCTTCCTGAATAAGCATCCGGCCCAACTGTCCGCCACCGAGAATTCCGATTTTCATATTTTCACTTTTTTCTTTATTGATTTATATTCCTTCCCTTGAGGTGGGGAGTTCACAAAATTACGAAAAGCAATTCTTAGGGCATAAAAATGGCTTAATTATTTAATTGAAAAGTATGCAGAATAATACTTTTTAGTTTTACTTTGTATGAAATAAACTATGGAAATATTTCTCGCTATTTTGTCGGTATTGCTTATTATTCTGAGCATTCTTCCGTTTTTCAGCAGCCAGCACTGGGTTTTCCGTGTCCCGGAATTCATGAAGATTCAGATTCTTGTACTGCAGGGAATCTTATTTTCATCGTCAATTATTTTTGCTGAAAAAAACTTTTGGATGTGGCTCTTAAATGCCGTGCAGTTAATCCTGATTCTCTATCACCTTTATATTTTAATCCGCTACACCAAATTTTACAAAAAGAAAGAAGTAAAAAAGAATTCTACTGCTTCGGCGACGGTTAAAGTCATTTCGGTGAATGTTTATCAGTTCAATAAAAATTTCCAAAAACTGCATCAACTTATAGCGAAATACAGTCCCGACATTTTCATGACGATGGAAAGCAACGCTGATTGGGAAAAGGCCAACCGCAAACTTGAAAAAAACTATCCTTACACAGAAAAGGTAACCCTGGAAAACACCTACGGAATGCATCTTTATTCTAAAATTCCGTTTGTAAAATCTAGCGTGCATTTCTTTGTAGCGGATGATGTTCCGAGCATTGAAGCACAGTTTAAAACCGCTGACGGACATGATTTTGTTGTTTTTGCCGTACATCCACCGCCGCCAAGTCCTACGGAAGAAACCACTTCGAAAGAGCGCGACGGTGATTTGCTGTGTGTGGCGAAAAAGATTAAAGAAAACCAGATTCCGTCTTTGGTAATCGGCGATTTCAACACGGTAGCGTGGTCGGTGACTTCCATTCTTTTCCGTAAAACCAGTGAACTGATTGATGCGCGTGTAGGAAGAGGGATTTTAGCAACATTCCATGCAAAATACTGGTTTTTCCGCGTGCCGCTTGATTTACTGTTCCATTCTCCGGAGATTTTTGTGGAGAAGCTGGAAACATTAGAGAATATCGGTTCTGATCACTTCCCCATTCTCTGCGAATTTCACATTAATCTTTACGACACCAAACAGGAAGAGGAAGTAAAAACCCTGAAACCTGAGGAGAAAGAAGTTGTGGAAGAACTGATTGAGGAAGGCATAAAAGAAGAATCAGATAACCGCGAAGAGATCGCAAAAGAATAAGCTTATTCTAAATTTTATCGATTTTAAGATATTTGAGTTTGATGAAATTCTTCTGCTCAATTTCACCAGACTTTTCCAGAACCAATGAATATTTTTCCCTCATTTCCTGAGGCAGAAGATCATTTACTTTGAAAATATCATCAACATCAACGCCGTGTTTATCGTCAATATGGCTTACCGCACCTGGGAATCCCATCGTTTTGTAAAATTCGGTCTGCTTTGATCTTTTGATGACCTCCGACATTTTTTTTCCCACCATCAAATGCTGTTCATGAAATTCCTCGAAAAAACCGGCTTTATACCCGCCAAGATTGATGAAAAACAAATGATTTTCGGATTTCTCACTGCCTTTTTCAACAATTTTAACGTCGTAGCCATCAACAAATTTCACTTCCTGATAAGCATCAAGATGAAGATCGCTGCCCGCTTCCGGCCAGAACTCTTTGATGTAAGGAACCAAATCTTTCAGTTTTTTAGCAATACCAAAAAAAACATCGTGCTGTTCGATTGTCCTGCCGTTAACAGAAGCGCCGAGAAGGATATAAAACAATTTCATCTTTTAAGCTTCGTAAAATTCCAGCGGCAAAGCATCGGGATCCTGGGTGAAAAAAAATTTCCGGTCTGTAAATTCATCCACGCGGATTTCCTCACATACCAAACCTTTTTTCATGAGTTCATCGCGTTTTTCCTCCACATTTTCCACAGAAAAAGCCAAATGGCGCAACCCGCAGCTTTCCGGGCGCGAAGGTCTTGGCGGTGGATTGGGAAATGAAAAAAGTTCGATCACATAATGCTCACCAATCCCCAGATCGAGTTTATAGGAATCCCGCTCTGCACGGTAAACTTCGCGTAAAATCTGAAGCCCTAAAATTTCGGTATAAAATTTTTTCGAGACCTGATAATCGGAACAAATCATGGCGATATGGTGGATTTTCATATTAAAGATTTATTTAAAACTGAGATTTTTCAGGATGGCCTCCGACTTCAGTTCGGTTTCGCGCCATTCTTTTTCGGGGGAACTTTCAGCGGTAATGCCGCCTCCAACATAGATTAGGGCTGCATTTTTAAAGAATTCAGCGCAGCGAAGATTTACAAAATACTGAACATTTTCTTCGGTCTCGACTTTAATATAACCGGCATAGAAATTTCTTGGATGCGGTTCAAAATTTTCGATTGCATTTCTGCACATTTCCTTTGGAATTCCACATACCGCAGGCGTAGGATGAAGTTCTGCAATGATTTTCTCCAAATCCTCTTCAGTGATTTTCGCTTTGAAATCGGTTCTTAAATGCTTGATGTTTCCGGAAATATGGTCGTAAGTGTAGCTTTTATGAACTTCAGAAGCATAATTTTTCAGCGTATTAGAGATAAAAACTGTTACCGGTTTTTGTTCTTCAATTTCCTTATCTGTCCACTTTTCGTCCACAGGTATCGTTCCGGCAAGACTCATGGTTTGAAACTCCGACGTTCTTTTATCAAATTTTCCTAATAATTCTGAAAAAGCGCCCAGCCAGCATTTTCCGTCTTTAAT
>NZ_DAMBHK010000015.1:9345-24932 GCF_032060305.1 Kaistella sp.
CAAATTTTCCTAATAATTCTGAAAAAGCGCCCAGCCAGCATTTTCCGTCTTTAATAAAAAAATACACAAAAGCGTTTTTGTAGGATTCAGATAAATTCAGAAAGGTTTGGGAAAGACTGAGTTTTGAACCGTTGAATTCTACCAGTTTTCGTCTGGAAATCACGAGTTTGGAAAGTTGATTTTCTTTAATGAAGTCAATTACATTCAATAACTTCTTCTGATACTCTTCCGATGTTTCCTCTCTAAAATCAAGGAGTTCCATTTTCAAATCATCATTAAAAATTTCATGATTTAAAAACTCACTTATTGATATTGCTTTGATATTTCCTTTAAAATCTAATTTTTCTGACTGATCGAATGACAGAAAAGACACTGCCTCAGAAGCTGAAGTTTCATCTGTAGTGTAAATAATTTCGGAAAAAGGAAATCTAAAGAAAATCATTTTTATTTGGGACGCGGAATGATATTATTGGTCATGGTGGTATGATTGATCAGGTGACCATGTTCGTCGCGGATATCGATTTCGGAGACATGCATGGTGTTTCCTTTGCGGATAAATCTCGCAGTTCCGGTGACCATTCCGTCTTTTTTGCTGCGTAAATGATTGGAATTGATATTGGTTCCCACAGGCACCACTTTCTCTGTATCTACGTGCAAAACAGAAAGACAGGAGCCAAGCGTTTCGGCCAGAACACAGTTTGCGCCGCCGTGAAGAATGCCGAAAGGCTGATGAACTCTTGGTGTTACCGGCATAGTGGCAGTAAGGGTATCATCGGTTACATCAGTGAAAATAATTCCCAGTGTTTTACCCAAATTATCGCCGCCCCAGTTGTTGAGTTTGTGCAGAATTCCGTTCTTTTTATCTTCGTTCATCATTTAGTTTTTAATAGATTTTAGGATTCCAGTTTTCAGGATATTTGGGTGTAATTTTTTTGTAATAATCTTCCATTTCCTGCATAATATCTTCGAAAGAGCGGGTTTCGAGATCTTTCACCGAAATTTCATAGCCAAGATGAATCTGTTTCGTTTTGAAATCGCCTGCTGCCACAATAATCGGAACTTTTGCCGCCATCGCCATGTGATAAAAGCCTTTGCGCCATTTCGGCACCCAGCTTCTTGTTCCTTCCGGGGTAATCACCAGACTGAAATCTTCTTTTTTGAACTGATCAACCACAAATTTCACGAGGTCGTTTTTCTGGGAACGGTCGATCCCGATTCCGCCCAGCGCTTTTACCACTCCGCCGTACCAGGCTTTTGTGTGCTGATCTTTGATAATGATTTTCAACGGTTTATCGAGTGCCCAATACGCAAGATTGCCAAGAAGATATTCCTGATTGGAAGTATGTGGTGCAACGACAAGAATACAACGGTTAAGATTATTTACATCGCCTTCGAGAACAATTTTCCAGCCGATAAGTTTCAGGATGAGTTTTCCGATGAGTTTTTTCATATCAATTGATTCCGGGAAAGGAATTTAATTTTACTGTTTCTTATTAAACAAAAAAGTATAACCAAAGGTATTGGTTATACTTTACAAATATATTGAATTAAAATTCTAACTAAAATAAACTGCTAACGAAATCAATGATTCTCATTGCGATTTCTAAAACGAACTGTACCATGATTGAGGTTTTTGAGTGTGATTACTAACTTGATTAAATTCGCGTTACGAAATTAGTATTTTTTTTAATGAAAATACCAATCCGGATGTTAAATTTTGGTTAAACCTGAAATGAACAAGCGAAAAGCGGATTTTTCTGTGGAGCAGATCCTCCGCCTTTGCTCATCCACTCTCATTATTTGGTTTTAATGGATATTTCTTTCTTTCCGTCTTTAATGGAGATGTCAACATTTTCCATTTTGCCCATATTTGTTTTCATGGAATCGATGATTTTATCGGCCTCTGCTTTCGGCATTTTGGTCCCATTGATAATGACGCTGTCTTTATCTGAGGAACTGTACTGAATGGTAGATCCATTTATCTTGATCTTATTTTTCTCGATAACTACGCCATGCGCATCGTCGTCATCGTCATCCTGAACTCCGTCGCCATCCAGATCGCCGTCCAGATTCAGTGCATTTTCTTTCACTTTGAAAACTTTGGTGCTCATCGGAACTACCAGTTCATAGTTAACATTATAATCGCGGAAGCGGTCCTGGTAAGGGTATTTTACAAAATTGGGCAGCAATATTTTGTTATCCTGAGTTTCTACCGGTACATTAAGCTGGATCGGAATATTATAACCCTTCCCTTCTTTTTTTATGATTAAATATGGCGCCGTAGCAGTTGCGCTTCTTGTTACATCAACGTAAGGATAATTTTCTTCGTAAACCATCTGCTTGTCTGAAAAAATATCGTCATCGTAAGCGGTGAAGTTCTGCGGAATCGTGATTTGCTTCACGTCAATATACAGACTGTCGGAAGTGGTGTTGATGGCCACATTCTCGGTATCTTCTTTATGACCTTTGTAAATCATGTCCTTTTTAGCCATGTTAATTCCGAAATAAGTTCCGAAAGCGATAAGAATCAGCAATAACGCACCGAGTACATATCCTACATTTCTGAGCTGTGTTTTAGGAGAAATGAGTTTAATGGAAAGTAAACTGAAGAGAATTGCCGGGATAAGTGTCCCGATCAGCATCATGGCATACAGCACATTGCTCATTCCGCCATCTTCAAAAAGGAAGTTGAATTCACGCATCGGTGAGAGCTCCATACTTCCGAAAAGTCCGAAGATAAAGAATGCTCCAATGATGCAACCTAATGCCATCAATCCGAAGATTCCGCCCAGAATGTAACGGATTACATTCCAGATTCCGCTCCCGGCATTGTTGATGTAAGGTTTGTTTTCTTGATAAATTTCTCCGACTCTCTGTGTAGATTCATTGGCAAACTGAACCAGTTTGTTGGATTCGTTTTTCAGATTGTCGAAGTTCATGGGCTTTCCCTTCATTTTCAGGAAATCTGTTGCGGTTTCTGCTTTTGGTAAAACGATCCACAGAATTACATAAATCAAAATAATCAGTGAAGTTGAAATTGCTGCCGTGAAAACTCCAAGGATTGCGATTCCTAACCAAATGGCGCGCATGGCGCTTACATCCATCCCCACGTAATGTGCTAAACCTGCGCACACGCCTGCGATTTTCTGTTTTTCAGGGTCGCGGAACAGCTGTTTCTGGCCGGTGAACGTTCCTGTAGTTTTGTGGTCTCTTCTTGAAGATTTGTCAGAAAAGTAAGCCTCTTCCTGTTCTTCGATCTGCTCCGGCTTACCGATTTGTGAGATAACTTTCTCTACATCAGTATCATTGATGACTTCACGTTTTCCTAAAGTATCTTTGAAGATTTCAACCATCCGGATTTCGATGTCGTGCATTACCTCATCAGCTTCGTTTGCATCCAAAGAGCTTCTGAGCGCGGCAAGATAATCGCTGAGTTTAATATATGCGTGTTCCTCGATCGTGAAGGAGAAACCGGCAAGTCCTATTGAGAGTGTCTTGTTCATATTTTTAAGAGTTTGGGTGGAACGAGCTTTCAGGTGCGTCCGTTGAGTTATTGTTTTTAGTAATTTGGTTTACTGAGTCGGTAAGTTCTTTCCAGGTATTCAGCAGTTCGGCAAGGAATAACTTACCTTTTTCTGTTATCTGATAGTACTTTCTTGGTGGACCTCCGGTAGATTCTTCCCATCGGTAAGCGAGGAATTCGCCGTTTTTGAGTCTTGTGAGTAGCGGGTATAGCGTCCCTTCCACCACATCCAGTTTTCCTTTTTTAAGTTCATCAATCAAATCGGAAACGTACATTTCTTTTCTGTCGATCAAACTCAAAATACAGAATTCCAGAATTCCTTTTCGCATTTGCG
The DNA here is from genome assembly GCF_032060305.1 of Kaistella sp. Taxonomy (NCBI): domain Bacteria; kingdom Pseudomonadati; phylum Bacteroidota; class Flavobacteriia; order Flavobacteriales; family Weeksellaceae; genus Kaistella; species Kaistella sp. Next base: position 13,203 of record NZ_DAMBHK010000015.1, read on the forward strand.
CTTTGGTGTTTTCTGTGTTCATATTATTTTAGGTTATTAATTGGTTCTAATTTGCAAAGGATTTCTCATCCTATCAATCTTACAATGCAAAGATATAAAATTATTTTAGTATTATGCAATACAAAGTAGTAAAAAATTTAAAATTTTTAAAAAATTCTTTCTTGATGTATTTTTGAAAACCTTTAAAAACTAATATAATAAGCACTTTGAAACGATTTCACCATTTAGATTAAACAAAAAAAATCCGCCTCAATAATGAGACAGATTTAATTATTTAGTAATTAAAGATTAAAACACTACTTTTTAATAGTCTTAAATGATTTAGCAGAACCATCCTCCATGTGTAATGTCACGATATACATGCCGGTCTTCAGATCCGAAAGGTTAAGTTGAGCATCTGCTTTCATATTTTTCACTAATCTTCCTGCCACATCGTTCACAGATACAGATTTTACTCCTTTCACATCTGAAATATTTAAAACATCGTGGAATGGATTAGGATATACAGAAACCTTGGCTTTATCAACATTAGATGTTCCCTGAGTCGCTGAATTCACCTGAATCGTATAATCTTCAACCTGTCCAAAGCTGGAGCCCGTGGTAACACATGCATTGGCAAAATTACTCAGGTTAGGTTCTGTATTTGGGCCCGTACTACCGTAATAAGCAGATTTAACCCTCATTCTTGTCTGTCCTAATTTTGCATCTTCAGGAACTACGATAGATCCTACTGCCGGAGTTCCATTTACTCCATCCGAGCCCAAAACAAATTTAAAGGTTTCAGGAGTTGTAAAATATTTCTCATTGGCATCATCAAAATCCCCATCTTGGTTCCAGTCGATAAATACAGCAAAGAAATGTCTGAATGTAGTCCCGTCCGTATTCGCATTCATTGAAATAGGATAAGTCGTATTTGTCAACACCGTCCCTATTTTATCCAGGAAGAATTCGTGGGCAGGGCTTCCGCCTACCGTTGCAGAAGTTGTATTGTTAATCCCTGCAAAAGTTACGTTCGTTGTAGGCTCCACTGTAGAATATGTTAGTGGTCCGCAATACTGAACTGTGGTAGTGGTGAAACTGATCTCTGTACATCCTGCAGCGTCGCCAACAGTGTTATACGGTACTACCTTTAAGTAATACATGGTGTTAGCCTGTAAAGCGGGCTTATAAGTAGTCCCGGTAACTACCGTTCCGTTTGCAATGTCGGTTCCTCCAGGGGTCGTACCAATATATACTTTATATCCCGCTGCGTACTGAACAGTATTCCACGTAATAGTTCCGTTTGCCGGGAAATCTGTTGATCCGGAAACTGGCAGACTAACACTTGCACAAATTGGAGCTGATGGCGGATTCAGTAATGATAGCGTGTAATCTTCAACCTGCCCATTTCCTAAATTAGCACATGGGTTTAGTAAAGCGTCGATCAGTGCAGTTGTAGAACTGTTGAAATTGTATTTGATTCGCATTCTCTTATTACCCAAACTTACCCCATTCGGTACTGCAATATTTCCTGCCAAATTTACTGTTGCACCTGTTCCTCCAACCAATGGTGGCGTGGTAAAGTACTGTTCACCGCCATCATTAAAATCTCCGTCGTTATTCCAGTCGATAAACACGGTCATCCCAAACCTGTTTGTTCCCAGACCTGTCGCTGCTACTGTAAGTTGGTTAGGAATATCAGCATATACAGGTAGAACAATCGATGTAAAATCTTCGTGTGCAGGTGCTCCTGTGGCAGCCGATGACGTATTGGTTACACCGTTAAGAGAAACAGAAGAAATAGGATACGTAACTGCTGAGGCAGTAATTGGACCGCAATAACCGATATCATTATTTGTTGTAAACGATATTTCAGTACATCCCGCAGCACTTCCGTTCAGGTTCTTAGGAGTAACTTTTGCATAATACGTAGTGTTGGTTGCCAAAGTAAGGTTGGTAGTAGTACCCCCAACTGTAATATTTACAAGATCTGATCCTCCCGGAGTCGTTCCTACCGTCACATCATAACTTACTGCGGTTGGTACTGCATCCCATGCCAAAGATAAATTTCCTGCTGATATGGTAGATCCGTTTGCAGGATAATTGATTGTAGTACATGCAGGGACAGTAGTAACAACTTCCTGATTAACTGTAATATCATCTACATAAATATTTCCGGAAGTTGATCCGCTTCTTACAAACCAAGCACCTACTCCGTAAACCTGTCCCGGCTGAATGATACCGGCAGGGATTGTACCGCTTAAAGTAGCGCAAGTTGTGGTTGCGGCAGAAGTTAAAGTAACCGGAGTTCCGAAAGTATTTACCGACCACTGATTTGTCGCCGTGTTCAGAACAAAATAGGCTAAGCTTAAGGTACCCGTAACCGTTGATGCCTTTTTATAACCTACGCTTACGTCAATTTTTTGTCCATTTCCGGTTTGTCCTATTTCGCTCAGATCGATCATATAACCTGTTTGTGTTGCCGATGAGCTGATCGCGAGTTGCCCCCCGTTCGTTCCGTTACATGCAGCTGCAGTGGTTCGGCTTCCGCCACCAAACTGTTTGTAAATGGTCGTATTGTAACCCGGATCTTCAAAATTGCCTACATAGGCGTACTGTGCATTTGCACCAAATCCCAATGCCAAAAAGCATGAAAGTAAAAATTTCTTCATAATATTTAATTGTTAATTGACACCAAATTTAAAAATTAATTTCAACTAAAAGCTAAAATCTTTTGTAAATTTAAAACAAAACCCCAATAAGGTTGTCAATTCCAAAAAAACCTTCAATGAATAGATTTTTAACTGAATCTAATAAGAATCACTCCCCATATGCTGCAGCAGTCTTCTGTTTTCTGCCGTAAGCTTTTCCATTTTCTGAAGGAGATGGTGGATCACTTCCACACCGGGGAGATTTACATCAAGATCATAATGCCAGTTCGCAAACCTTTCGAACAATTCAAGTTCATCATAAAGCAGATATTTTACTTCATTTTCGGTCACGGTCTTTAGCAGCCCCGCTTCTTCAAGAGAATCAAAAAAAGTAATTTCTATATTATAAATCTTTACGAGTTCTTCCCGTGATATTCTCTCGCTCATCGCTGTAAATCTTTTAGTTGTTGGAATAAATCTTTTTCTTTCTCAGATAGATTTGTAGGAATTTTTACGTGGTACGTCACCACCAGATCTCCGAACTCGCCTTCTTTTTTATACACCGGAAAACCTTTTCCTTTCAATCGCGCTTTTGTACCGTTCTGTGTTCCGGGTTTTACTTTAAGGTTTACACTGCCATCCAGAGTTTTCACGTTCACTTCGCCACCCAAAACAGCCGTATAAAGATCAACAATCACCTCCGCACTCAGTTGGTCGCCGTTTCTTTTAAAATGAGGGTCTTCTGCAATATTGAAGGTAATATACAGGTCTCCGTTCGGGCCGCCGTTATAACCGGGGCTGCCGTGGCCTTTGAGTTTAATCTTCTGTCCGTCGGCAATTCCGGCCGGAATCGTAATCCGTACTTTCTTACCATTAATCTCAAAAGTTTGCTGATGAGTGGTAGCCGCATCGCGGAGGTGAAGATTCAGTTCTGCAGAGATGTCCTGACCGCGGAATTTTCCGGATGTACTTCCCCGCGCACTTCTGCCAAAACCGCTACCTGCGCCTCCACCAAACATGCTTTGGAAAAAATCTGAAAAATCCTCACCTTCGCCGAAATCTGCACCTGAAAATCCACCATAACTCGCTCTCTGTTTCGAATGCTGTTGCTGCTGTCTGGCCTTTTCATATTCTTCGCCATGTTTCCAGTGTTCACCGTATTTGTCATATTTTTCACGGTTTTCCGGGTGACTCAGTACTTCATTGGCTTCATTGATTTCCTTGAATTTCAGTTCAGCTTCCTTATCGCCGGGATTCACGTCGGGGTGGTATTTTCTTGCAAGTTTGCGGTAAGCTTTTTTAATATCTTCGGCCGACGCGTTTTTATCGATTCCCAAAATCTTATAATAATCTATATAAGCCATAGTATCATTGATTTATTCAAATTTAGGAAATTTTGCTGCAATCTTAATTTAAAGAACTGTTAAACTTTAAAGTGAATGTTTTATTTTAGCTCAAAAATTATCTCATTGTTTTTCAAAGGCTTGCCATTAATTTTCCTGATTTTTTATGTACCTGTTTTCTCACAGGTGCAGGATTCGGCAATGCTTATTTCTGAAGTTCAGCTTGATGCCTACCGTAAACCGGCGAAACTCATCACCGCTACCAAATCGGTATCTGTAGCGGATCCAAATTTTCTTTTACAGAACGCACCCGGCCGCCTTTTGGAATCATTAAATCTCTTGCCGGGAAGTAAAATGGAAGAACGATCCCCCGGAAGCTACCGTTTTTCGATTCGGGGAAGCACGCTGAGGTCTCCGTTCGGGGTAAGAAATGTGAAAATTTATCTTGATGATTTCTCCCTCACAGACGCTGCGGGAAATACGTATCTGAATATTCTGGATCCGGAAATCCTTCAATCAATTGAAATTTACAAAGGTCCTGAAAGTGGAGATTTCGGAGCAGTAACAGGCGGAACAGCTTTGCTTCAGACAAAAAATTCAGAAGAAAAAAGTTTTGGCATTTCAGCCGGAAGCTTCAGTCATTATAAAGGAAAAATTCGATTCGCTGAGCAGTTTAACAATCATTTTCTGCAAGTCTATACCAGTTACGAAACCACAGATTCTTACCGTGACCACGCTGCATTGCAAAGAAAATTCATGTTTCTGAACGACCGGTATCGCTATGGCCAAAACAACCAGTTCCACGTGCTGCTCCTACTCTCCAAGCTTCATTACGAAACTCCTGGTGGACTAACGCTTGCCCAAATGGAGGAAAATCCCAGGCAGGCCCGGCCAAAAACTGCCACACTTCCGGGAGCCGCGGAACAGCAGGCCGGTATTTATAATAAAATGATTTTTGCCGGACTGTCTAATCTTATCAATTTTACTGAAAATTTCAGTCATTTTATTGTAGTGCAAGGAAATTATAATGATTTCCGAAACCCTTTTATCACCAATTTCGAAAAAAGATTTGAAAACAATTTTACCGTTCGTACCCATTTAAATTTCGCTGAAAAATCGCTGAATTCCGTTTATGAAACACGTCTGGGTTTCGAAGGTGCGGCCGCAAAAGCAATCATCAGAAATTTCGATAACAGGCTTGGAGTTCCGACGAATCCGCAGAATTTTGATAATATATCTGCCAACAGCGGTTTTGTTTTCCTTTCCCAAAAAGCTGTCTTCGGAGAAAAACTGACGATCGACCTTGCCGGAAGCCTAAACTTAATGAAGTACCGTTGGGAAAGCATTTTTCCGGAACAAACATCAGGCAACAGAAAATTTAAAAATGAATTTCTGCCGAATCTGGGGATTTCATATCTGTTGGGAAATGGTTTTTCTGCACGCGGAAAAATTGGCAAGGGAAATTCTGCTCCCACAACCGAAGAACTCCGCTCTTCAGCGCAGGAAATCAACCGCAGTCTGAATCCGGAATTTGGGTGGAATAAAGAAATCGGCATCAGAAAACAGTGGGGAAATTTACTGTTTACTGAACTGAGTTTTTTCGATTTCAGGCTTAAAGACGCGATAGTAAGGAGGGAAAACGACAACGGTCAGGAATATTTTGTGAATGCCGGAGAAACGGTTCAAAAAGGAATTGAATTTGTTGCAGAGAGCAGAAAAATTCACATCAACAACAAATTACTGAACAGCATAAAGTTCTATCTCGCAGGTAATCTTTATGATTTCATCTTTAAAAATTACATCAAAAACAGCGCTGATTTTTCAGGTAATCAACTCACCGGCGTTCCCTCCACCTCTTTGCAACATCTGATGAATATTGAACTGTTGCAGGGTTTAAAAATAGATATCGCACATTTTTACACCTCGAAAATTCCACTGAACGATGCCAATTCTGTCTTTGCAGAACCTTCTTTTATAGGCAATATTTCTGCCAGCTATCTTTTGAAATCAAGAACTTTCAATGGAAGTTTATGCATGAGCATTCAGAATATTTATAACACACCGTACAGTTTGGGCTATGACACGAACGCTTTTGGCAACCGGTTTTATAACCCTGCGGCAGGCAGAAATTATTTGCTTGGCATAAATTTAACACTAAACTCACCGCTATGAAAAAACTTATTTACACCATGCTGATCACATTATTGGCCAGCTGTACCAAAGAAAAACCAAACTCAGAACCTGCACAGAATAATTCGGCAGATGTTCCGGTAACTGGTTCTTTAAAATCCGTTCGAGAGCCCATAAAACAGACGAAAGAAAATATCTTGAAAAACATCAACGGCGAAATTATATCTTATTTAAAATCAAATGATTACACTCGTTTTTCGCAGTTCATACATCCACATAAGGGCATACGTTTTTCGATGTACGCGTATGTGCAGCCTGAAAAAGACAAACATTTTTCCCGGGAAGATTTCAACAGATATATTTCAATGCCTACGAAATTTACCTGGGGAGAAAAAGACGGAACAGGCGATCTGCTTGTGGTTTCGCTGCAAAATTATTTACAACAGTGGGTTTTTAAAAGAGATTTCACGCAAGCTCAATTTTATTTGAATGAATTTAAAGGAAAAGGAAATTCACTCAATAACTTGTTAAAGATTTATCCTAACGCTGATTTCACTGAAAATTACATTCCCGGATCTGAGAAATACAGCGGCATGGACTGGAATTCTCTGCGTTTTGTTTTTGAGGAATTTCAGGGCAAATATTACCTTGTAGCCCTCATTAATGATGAATGGACTGTTTAATTTCCCGAGAAAAGAAATTTACCAATATCTTTGATTAAATTTTAAAACATGAAAGACGTTCTAAAGAACTACTCGGGAATTATTCTGCTTCTGACAGGAATTACTGCAGGCAGTTTTATAGGCATTTTTTTTCCGGCTGCGGTCATTTACCTGAAACCTCTGGGTGATATTTTCCTGAATTTACTTTTTGTGAGCGTGGTACCGCTGGTATTTTTTGCAGTTTCCAATTCTATCGCATCGTTAGAGCATCAGTCGAAATTTGGGAAAATAATTTTTTCTATGATTTTTACATTTCTGCTTTTCATCATTATTGCTGCTCTGTTTACCATTGCGGCAGTTTATTTTTTTCCGACAGAAGCTTTACCTTCCACTTCTGGTGAAACAATCGATACCGGAGCCGAAACTTCGTGGGGCGACCGGATTGTAAGCTTTTTTACCGTGGGTGAATTCACCGAACTTTTTTCCCGAAAAAACATGCTGGCTTTGTTAATATTTGCTTTTCTTACGGGAACTGCAGTGAGAAAAACAGGTGGTTCCGGGGCACCGTTCCGGCAATTTCTTGCTTCAGGCTACGAGGTAATGAAAGAACTGCTGCTCATCGTCATGAAAGCCGCTCCCATTGGTTTAGGAGCGTATTTCGCATATCAGGTTGCGACCGTCGGACCTCAGCTTTTCGGATTTTATGCGAAGCCGCTCGGACTTTATTACATTGCCGGAACGGTTTACTTTCTCCTGTTTTTTACAATTTACGCTTTCATGGCGAAAGGAAAAGACGGTGTTCAGAAATTCTGGAAAAACAATATTTATCCGAGTTTAACGGCCATTTCAACCTGCAGCAGTTTCGCCACAATGCCTGCCAATTTACAGGCCGCCGCAAAAATCGGTGTGCCGGATGCAGTTGCCAACATTGTAATTCCGATCGGCAGTACGCTGCACAAAAACGGTTCCTCCATGTCGTCGATCATTAAAATTTATGTAGCGTTTTTAATTATCGGCGAAAATTTCTTCGATCCGATGAATCTGCTTCTCGCAATCGGAATCACGGTTTTTGTAAGTATTGTAGCCGGCGGAATCCCGAACGGAGGTTATATTGGCGAAATGCTGATGATTTCGGTATACCAGCTTCCGGTTGAGGCGATTCCCGCGGTAATGATTATCGGAACATTGGTAGATCCACTGGCCACCGTTTTAAATTCTACTGGAGATACCGTTGCCGCAATGTTTGTAACAAAAATTTCAGGTGAAAAATTTGAAGAACCGAAGGATTTTGCGGTATAAATTTGAAAATTCCATCGTCTCAAAAAATAACTTTTGACCATCTCAAAAATATATGCATATTTGAGATGCTGTGAGCAAACCTAAAAACCGAATCTTTTACAGCACAACTTATGACGAAATTTTCCACTTTTGCCCTGCTTGTAAGCTTCGCTCTATTTACAAGTTGCGATTTCATTAAAAACACTTTCACTTACAAAGACAAAACTGAAAATTTTGTTGAAGCCCTGATGGATAAAAATTACGACGAGTGTATCAATCTGATGGCAACGGATCACGAGACGGCAAAAAAGACAAACCGGGACTCACTGAAATTTGGTTTAGATCAGTTCAGAGCAGTGATAGGCAGCAATTTTGGAGATGGAAATTTTGAATACACCTTCATGAATGCCGAAAAGAAACGCTCTACCATAGCCGCCGAAAATACACCACCCAATACCACACTGGCTCACATTGAATTTTCAAATGGGAAAAATATTGGCGTCTTTCAGATTTTATTCGATGACACCTCAAATAAAATTATTAACATTCATACCCTTGATGTAAAAGCGGAGAAACCCAACATGCTGCTGTTCTGGCTTTTCGGAATTCTGCCATTGGCTGTTTTATTATTCAACATTTATGTCATCCGACAAATCAGGAAAAGCAATTTAACCAGAAAATGGCTGAAATACCTTGCAGTTATTGTTTTAAATGTACCGGCAATCTCTTATGCTGCGGTCGACGGCCTTTCGTATAAGCTTCTGAACTTTCAGATATTGTTTGGTGTTGGATTTTCATTTATGGGATATCTTGGCTCGGTGTGGACTTTCGGAATTCCTTTAGGTGGGATTTACTGGTTATGGAAGCTTCATCAACAGAAAAATTTAGCCTTTATTACTAAATCAACGTCTCAGATAATACCAGATTCACACGAAAAAACAACAGAAAATATGTAATTCATTTTACATTCCTGCGCTAATAGTAATCGCACGAGGAGATAAGGCTTTCTAAAAAACAATCAGTACGTGCAAATTAAAAAGCCGCTCTTTTGGAACGGCTTTTTATATAATTTTTATCGATAATCGTAGTATCGCGATCCAACCAAAACCGGATTTTCTGTTTCAATCTTTTTTAATCCAAAACCTTTATAATCTGAATTTACCGACGATTCCAGTTGTTTTCGGTGAAGTTTTTCGTAGGTTTCAAAATCAATGGCTTTTCTGTTTTTTAAATTCTCAAAAACATTCCATTTCTGAACTACTTCGCGCCAGGATTTTCCAACTTTTCCGGCAAAAACTTTCGCTTTCGAACCGCTTCCATAGGCTAAAAACCCAATTTTCTGATCCTTCAGATCTTCCTGATTATCGTAACTCACCTGCATTGCCGAAAGCAAAGCCATGAAAACCGAAGCCGTGTACATATTGCCCACTTCGGAGGAAGCGCGTTGTGAAGGCTCAATTTTTCGGTTGATGAAGCTTAAATATTCTTCGGATTTTGCAACAGCTTTCTGCTCGTCGGGAGTTCCGTACGGATGATTGTTCTCGAGGCTGAAAAGTTCGGTAAAAACTCTTTTTCCGTGAAAAGCATAGGGTAAATGGAAAATTAGGTAACGCCAGTTTTCATAAGGTTTTTCGATTCCTGTTTGTTCTTTGTAATGTTCGTAAGCTTCGCGAATTCTGTCCTGATAACACTGGTTGGAATATTGCCCATCAAAAACCGGTTCGTCAGTAAAAATTTCAATTTTATCGGGCATGGATGCTGCGGCAGATTTCAGATCAGATTTCAACGCTGCCCTTCTTGGTTTAAAGAAATCGAAAACACTTTCTGTGGCTACACCGTACACATTTTCGATTTCTAAAAGTTGAGGATGATCTGACAAAAGAAGTGCAACCGCGCCTCCACCCTGGGTATATTCGCCCGAGCTTTCCAGCTCATATTTTGCATAATCTGATGCAATTACCACGGCTTTCTTACCGGGATTCGCACGGCAGAAATCCAGGCAGTTCTGCAAAGCGTCCACAGCGCCTACACAAGCGAACGTCATATCCACCACATCACAGTTTTTGAAACATCTTGCTCCGAAGTCCTTTTCCAGAACTGCTTCCACCATTTGCATCGCATAGGTTGCGGTAGGTTTTGCTGCATCCAGGGCACTTTCGGTACCGAGATAAATGCGGGAAATTTCTTTTGGATTGAGGTTGTAATCTTTAATCAGTTTCAGTAAAGCTTCCGCAGCAAAAGTTGCTGCATCTTCATGCACATCCGGAAAAGCCATTTTGTGTAAGCCCAAACCTTTCTCGAGTTTCGCAGGCTCAATGTTTCTTTTTTCTGCTAAATCTTTAATTTCTAAATAAAGGGAAGGAACGTGGAAGCTTGCCGCTTCAATACCGTAAATCATACTGCTTAATTTTAGACAAATCTCCGAAAATTATCTTCCATGAGAAAATAAAAATTGCCGGAACTGCTGCTCCGGCAAAAATTTTAACACTGATAAATAAGTTTATTTGTAAGCTTCAATCGTTTTATTAATCAAATCGATCTGCTGATTGATGGTCGGGCTGGCAGGATTTGCCTTCAACACTGCCATTTTTTTAGCCAGACCTTCTTTCAGAATCTGAACAATCATCATTTTTGCCTGTGGATTATTACCCAGCTGGCCTTTTACCTGAGTTAATATTTTGGTAACATTTTCAGTCGCTTTCAGGTTATCGGAACTCATGATCCAGTTATAGCCATCTTCGGCAGCGGCTCCCAATTCAGGATTCTGGAATTTCAAAAACGGATAAAAAGCTGCCGTAGAAGCAATCGCAGGCATTTGCTTTTCGATTTTATTTTTAACAATAATCGGTAAAAGTTCTGCAATTAAATCGTCGCTTGCACCATCAAGATCAATGTTGCTGGCCAAAGTCGCGACTTTTGAAGGATCAACCACTGCAATCCCGGAAAGTGAACTGCCCTTTACCGCATTGGAAACGGCATTCATTCCCTTTTCAAAAACCGGCAGATATTTCTTGTCTTTTGTTTTTGCCAAAGCTGAAATTGCCGCCGCCTGAACCAAAGTTTTCGGATCTTCGGAAGCCATTTTTTCCACTATTGCCAACGCTGCTTTTGCCTGATCAGGTTTTGATAAATCTAATCCACTCAACGCTTTCATTCTGATTCTGAAATTGGAATCTTTCAAGGCCGCCACCAAAATTTTCAGTGACGCAGGATTGGCGCCTTTATTCTCGGCAGCATGTTCTACCGCTCTGTAACGGCTCAAAAATTCTTTGGAATTCGAATACTGTGCAAAATACTGCTCCGGAGTTTTATCGCCGGTAAATTCTCCCAGTATTACGCCATCAGCATTCAGATTGATGAAATCCGGGTTTTTGGAAACCGGGAAGGTGAAATCATTTTTATCTTTCGCGCTTACCCAAACATTTTTTCTTGAAGGTTTGCCGTTTTCGTAGATATCAAGCGCCAGCGGAAACTGGAAATTACCGCCCAACTGGTCCTGACTAACCGTTATCCGAACCTGTTTTTTCACCGGTTCGAAGGTTGTGGTGTAAGAAACTTTCGGGTGGCCGCTTCCGAAGAACCATTGGTTAAAAAACCAGTTCAGGTCTTTACCCGAAACTTTTTCGAGCGAGAGACGGAACTGATGCGCTTCGCCCGTGCCGTATTCATTGGTTTTCAGATAATCGT